>JAVFAQ010000371.1:0-2963 GCA_034002325.1 Flavobacteriales bacterium
CCACGGGGCTGCTGGCCAACCTGGGCCGCAGTGAACGGCAGCGCGACCTGCTGGCCCGTGCGGACAGCGTGCTGGCGCCCCTGGTGCCGGCCTCCTGGCGCACGATCCGGTACGGTGTGGCCGTGCGGTGAGGGCGGTGGGCGGCCGGACGCCTGCCGGGTCCTACACGTTGAACAGGAAGTGCATCACGTCGCCGTCGCGCACCACGTACTCCTTGCCCTCGGTGCGGAGCTTGCCGGCGCTGCGGGCCGCGGCCTCGCTGCCCAGGGCGATGTAGTCGTCGTAGCCGATCACCTCGGCGCGGATGTAGCCCTTCTCGAAATCGCTGTGGATCACGCCGGCGGCCTTGGGCCCCGTGTCGCCCACCCGGATGGTCCATGCGCGCACTTCCTGCACGCCGGCGGTGAAGTAGGTCTGCAGGTCGAGCAGCTTGTAGGCGGCCCGGACCAGTTTGTTCACGCCGGGTTCCTCCAGGCCCAGGTCGGCCAGGAACATGGAGCGCTCCTCGGGGGTGTCCAGCGCGGCGATCTCGGCCTCGATCGCGGCGGTGACCACCACCACTTCGGCGTGCTCGTGCGCCACGGCCTGCTTCACGGCCTCCACATGGACGTTGCCGTTGAGCGCGCTCTTCTCGTCCACGTTGCACACGTACAGCACGGGCTTGGTGGTGAGCAATTGGAACTCCGCCACCAGGGCGGGGTCGTCGTTGGCGGTGACGTGGGCGCGGGCGCTCTCGCCTCTCAGCAGCCCCTCCCGGATCCGTGTGAGCAGGTCGTGGCGGCGCTTGGCCTCCTTGTCGCCGGTCTGGGCCTGCTTCTCCACCTTCTTGATGCGGGCCTCCACGGTCTCCAGGTCCTTCAGCTGCAACTCGATGTCGATCACCTCCTTGTCGCGCACGGGGTCCACGCTACCGTCCACATGCACCACGTTGGGGTCGTCGAAGCAGCGCAGCACGTGCAGGATGGCGTCGCACTCGCGGATGTTGCCCAGGAACTGGTTGCCCAGGCCCTCGCCCTTGCTGGCGCCCTTCACCAGGCCGGCGATGTCCACGATCTCCACCGTGGTGGGCACGATGCGCTGGGGCTTCACCAGCTCCGCCAGTTTGTTCAGGCGCTCATCGGGCACGGTGATGGTGCCCACGTTGGGCTCGATGGTGCAAAAGGGGAAGTTCGCCGCCTGCGCCTTGGCGTTGCTGAGGCAGTTGAACAGGGTGCTCTTGCCCACGTTGGGCAGGCCGACGATACCGCATTTCAGGGCCATGGTTCCTTGCTGGTTCCGGGAAAACGGCCGCGAAGGTAAGGCCCGGGCAGGCGAGGGACGTGCCGCCCACGTCGCTCCGCGGGCGGTGCACGGGGTGATGGCCGGTGCAAGAAGTGCCGGGCCGTGCCGCGCGCGCACGGCCGCTCCGGGCCGGGGTCCGTAACATTGCGGCCGCGACGGGCGGGCCTCCGCCATGCCGCCCGCCGCGCCACCATCATGTCATACCGCACCACACTTGCCGCCACGGCCGGCCTACTGCTGATGAACACCGCTTGCACCGGCCCGGAGAAGGGCTCCTCGGAGACCGCGATCGACCTGGACCGCTTCGTGAACACCGGGATCGACCACGGGGCGCCGGACTTCAACTGGATCGAGCAGGACCACTTGAAGCCCGCCATCGAGGAGGGCATGCGGCGGCACCTGGCCGAGGTGCAGGCCATCGTGGACGACCCCGAGGCGCCCACCTTCGCCAACACCATCGAGGCCCTGGAGCGCTCCGGCATCCTGCTGGGCCGCGCCCGCTCGGTGATGGGCTGCCTCACTTCGGCCCACACCAACCCGGAGCTGCAGGCCCTGGACGCCGAACTATCGCCCAAGCTGGCGGCCCACCGGGACGCGATCAACATGAACGAGGGGCTCTTCGCCCGCGTGCGCACGCTGTACGACCGCCGCGACGAGCTGGGCCTGGACCCCGTGCAGCAGCGCCTGCTGGAGCGCCGCTACATCGCCTTCGTGCGCGGCGGCGCCCTGCTCGATGCCGCCGGCAAGGAGAAGCTCAAGGCCATCAACGAAGAGCTCGCCACCCTCTCCAACCAGTTCAGCGACAACGTGCTGGCCGAGACCAACAGCAGCGCGATCGTGGTGGACGACGTGGCGCGTCTGGGCGGCTTGAGCGAGGCCGCCATCGCCGCCGCCGCCGATGCCGCCAAGGCCAAGGGCATGGAAGGCCGCTGGTTGCTGCCGCTGATCAACACCACCCAACAGCCGGTGCTGGCATCGCTCACCGACCGCGGCCTGCGTGAAGAGGTCTTCAAGGCCTCGGTGGCCCGCGGCGCCCGCGGCAACGCGCACGACAACCGGGGCATCGTGGCGCGCGAGGCCCGGCTGCGCGCCGAACGTGCCATGCTGCTGGGCTATGCGGACCACGCCACCTACGTGCTGGCCGACCAGATGGCCGGTACCCCGCGCGCCGCCATGGAACTGCTCCAGGGCATGATCCCCGCCGCCGTGCGCAACGCCCGCGCCGAGGCCGCCCGCCTGCAACGCGTGGTCGACGAGCAGGGCGGCGGCTTCACCGTGCAGCCCTGGGACTGGGACTTCTATGCCGAGCAGGTGCGCAAGGCCGACCACGACCTGGACGAGGCCGCCATCAAGCCCTACCTGGTGCTGGACAGCGTGCTGCGGAACGGCGTGTTCTTCGCCGCCCACAAGCTCTTCGGCATATCGTTCAAGCCCCGGCCGGACATACCGGTGTACCATCCCGACGTGCGGGTGTGGGAGGTGCGCGACGGCGACGACAGCGTGATCGGGTTGTTCTATGGCGATTTCTTCGCACGCGACAGCAAGCGCGGCGGTGCATGGATGAGCAGCTTCGTGGGCCAGAGCCGCCTGCTCGCCACCAAGCCCGTGATCACCAACACCTGCAACTACGTGAAGCCGGCCGAGGGCGAGCCGGCCTTGATCTCGAGGGACGATGCCCGCAC
>JAVFAQ010000372.1:0-2961 GCA_034002325.1 Flavobacteriales bacterium
CGGCCTCCTGGTGGAGCACATGGCCACGCCCGGGCTGGGCTTCCGGTAGGCGGCGGCCGCACCTACCTTTGGCCGCCATGCCCACGTACACCGCTGACCACGCGGCCGTCAGACAGTTGAAGGAGTTGCTCGCCGCCCGGCCGCGCATCGCCATCACCACCCACCACAATCCCGATGGCGACGCCGTGGGCAGCACCACGGGGCTGGCCGGTGTGCTGCGCGCCATGGGGCACCAGGTGCAGGTCGTCATGCCCAACCGCCCGCCCGCCCACCTGCAATGGATGCCCGGGCTGGAGGATGCCATGTACTTCGAGGAGGACAAGGAGCGGAGCGCTGCCGCTGTGGCCGGATGCGAGCTGCTCTTCGTGCTCGACCTCAATCGCCCCGACCGGGCGGGCGGCCTGGAGCAGGCGCTGAGGGACGCGCCCGTGAAAGTGTTGATCGACCATCACCGCGACCCCGAACCCTTCGCCCGGGTGACCTTCAGCGAGCCGGCCGTGTGCGCCACCTGCGAGCTGGTGCATGACATCGTGCTGGCCCTGGGCGAAGGCCACCGGATCGACCGGGATGCCGCCACCGGCTTGTACACCGGTCTGCTCACGGACACCGGCTCCTTCCGCTTCCCCTCCACCTCGCCGCACACCATGCGCACGGCCGGCGCCCTGATGGAGCGCGGTGTGGACCATGCGGCCGTCCACGCGGCCATCCACGATGCCCACTCCGCGGACCGCATGCGCCTGCTCGGGTTCGCCCTGCACCAGAAGATGGAACTGCTGCCCGGGGTGCCGGTGGCCATCATCGGGCTGGACCGGCACGAGCTCGACCGCTTCCATCATCGGCCCGGCGACACCGAGGGCTTCGTGAACCAGCCGCTGGCCATCGCCGGCATGCGCCTTTCCGTGCTCGCCCTGGAGCGCAGCAAGGAGGTGAAGCTCAGCTTCCGTTCCAAAGGTGCGCTCCCGGTGGACCGTTTCGCGCGTGCGCATTTCGATGGCGGCGGCCATGCCAACGCCGCGGGCGGGCGGTCCACCGAGCCGCTCCCGGCGGTGCTGGAACGCCTGCGCCGCCTGCTGCCCCCTTTCGTCCAAGAGCATACCGCATGATCCGCTACCTGCACTTCCCGCTCCTGTCGTTCATGATCGCGTGCGGCGGCGGCGCCGGTGAGCGCAACCCCGTGCCGGCCGGCGGCCACGACCAGGCCGAGCGCCTGATCGGTGAGAACCGCGACGCGGTGCGCATGGAGGACCGTGACATCCGGCTGTACGCCGCGCGCATGGAGCTGGACCTGCGCACCACCGATCGAGGCGTGCGCTATCGCATCGTGCGCGACGAGCCGGGCCCCACCGTGCGCGGCGGCCAATGGGCCATGGTCAACTACCGCTCCGTGCTGCTCAACGGCGACACCGCTTACGCCAGCACGCCCGGCCGCCCCGAGGCCTTCAAGGTGGAGATGGACGATGTGGAGAGCGGCCTGCACGAAGGGGTGCAGCTGTTGTCCCCCGGGGACAGCGCCATCCTGGTCATCCCCTCGTACCGGGCGCATGGCCTGATCGGCGACATGGACCGCATACCGCCGCGCAGCACCGTGGTCTACCACATCGGCCTGGTGAAGGTCAGTGGAGAGCCGTTCGGGGAGAAGGGCGGCGCCCGATGAGGCGAGCGTGGTGGCCCGTGGCCCTCGTGGCCGTGGCGTGCGGCACCGCGCCGGAAGGATACGAGGACCTGGGCGACGGGGTGCATTGGCGCCTGATCGAACTGGGTGACGGTGAACGCACCGCACAGGACGAGGACAGCGTGCATGTGGCCCTGCGCATCACCGCCGCCGCGTCGCCGCGCACGGTGCTGTACGCGGGTGCCGCCTGGTGCGCGGCGATCGATCTGCGGGGCAGCGCCTTCGATGGCGCACTGGGCCGGATGCACGCCGGCGACCGGGCCCATGTGATCGCCCCGTACGGCCGCATCCCATGGAAGGCCCTCCGCGCGGCCCCGCCCGCATCGGACGACACCGCCCGGGTGCTCGTGGACCTGGTGCTGGAGGCCGTGGGCGCACCGGCGGGCCACCGGCAAGAACACGCCCCTGGCCCCGCGGCTGACGGGCGGCGGGCGGTGCAGCTATACCTGGGGCGCGGCGGGGCGCCATGGCACCGCTGGGGCAACAGCATGTTCCACTACCGCATCGAAGGACCGGCCCGGGACACCGCCCGCGTGCGGCACGGCGACCGGGTGACGATCCACTACACGGGCCGGCGGCTGGTGGACAGCGTGCTGGTGGACGACCCCTTGTTGGAGGGGGAGGGCTTTTCGTTCCGCTTCGGCGACAGGGACCAGGTGGTGGAAGGCATGGAGGTGGCCGTGTCGTTGTTGCGCGAAGGGGAGACCGGCCATTTCATCCTCCCGGGCGAGATGGCCTTCGGTGCGCGTGGCGTGCCGGGCGCGGTGGCCCCGTACGAGCCGCTGCTCTACACGGTGCGCCTGGTGCGGGTGGAGCGGGCCGACACTTCCGCCCGGTGATCGCGATCTCGCGCAGCAGCCCGGTGCAGGCCTCCACCAGCATGCCGTGCACCTGCTCGAAGCCGTCATCGCCGCCGTAGTACGGATCGGGCACCTCGCGCAGCGCGTGGCCCGGCGCGAAGTCCATGATCGGGCGGGCCTTGCGGGCCAGCTCCGCATCGGGCGCGAGGCGCCGCATGTCGCGCAGATTGCTCCCGTCCATGGCCAGCAGCAGGTCGTATGCACGGAAGTCCGCCGCGCGCAGGTGTTGTCCGCGCAGGTCGCCGATGTCCATGCCGTGGGCGCGCATGGTGGCCTGCGCACGCGGGTCGGGCGCCTCGCCCACATGGTAGTGGCTGGTCCCGGCCGACCCCACCTCGACGGGCATGCCTTCGCGCGCGGCCAGGGTGCGCAAGATGCCTTCGGCCATGGGCGAACGGCAGATGTTGCCCAGGCATACCATAAGGATCC
>JAVFAQ010000373.1:0-2939 GCA_034002325.1 Flavobacteriales bacterium
CATCAGCAGCATGCCCACGCAATACTTGCTCATGCCGGCCGGGCGGATGCCGCGGGCGCGCATGGCCATGGCGAAAGGCGAGCCCCGGTCCGCGCGCCGTTCCTTGAGCTCGGCCACCACCACCGGGCCCAGGGCGCGCTCCTGGTCGTCCCAGGCGAAGCGCAGGCCCACGTCGATGGTGAGGCGCTCGGCGCGCACGCGATGCACCAGGGTGTACCGCGTGAAGGTGTTCCACAGCACGGGCCGCAGCTCGTCCGTGCGCCCGGTGGCCTTCTGGATGAACGCCAGCTGCGCCGCATCGGGCCGCTCGGGGATGGCGGTGATGCGCTTGCGCACCTTGTCCGTGCCGCCGCGGCCGGTCTTGCGCTTCACCTCCAGGTAGGCCAGGCCGCTGCCGAGGTACTCCCGGTAGCGCACCTTGTTGCGGAAGGTGCGCCGGTTGTGGTGGTCGTGGTAGTGGCGCAGGTCGGCCGTGTCAAGGTACAAGGAGCGGTAGGCGGTGCCGCGCACGCCGTCCACCTCCAGCAGGCGGTACTCCGGCAGCAGCTCGTGCAGCACCCCGGGCAGCATCGCCGCCGGCAGCACGTACTTGGTGTCCGTGCGATCGAGCAGGGCCACGCGGTCCATTTCGGCCAGCGTGATGGGCGCGAAACGGTCGATGATGGGGCCGGGAACGTCCATGTGAAAGCGGGCAAAGCTATGCAACTCGGGCCCGGCCGGTGCGGGGGCGTACGATGCGGGCTACCTTGGCGCCGCCATACACGCGCCATGCCCCGCACGGAGACCATCGCCGTCACCATCCTCCACCATCCTTCGCCCGAGGGCCTTTCCGCAGCGGACCGGGAACTGGTGCAACTGGCCACCGAGGCCGCCACGCGGGCCTACGCCCCTTACTCGGGCTTCCACGTGGGGGCGGCCGTGCGGCTGGACGACGGCCGCGTGGTGAGCGGCAGCAACCAGGAGAACGCCTCGTACCCCGCCGGCACCTGCGCGGAGCGCACGGCGCTGCACGCGGCCATGAGCGCCACGCCCGGCGCGGTGGCCGAGGCCCTCGCCGTGGCCGTGCCGGGGGCCCCGGGCACGGGGCCGGTGCCGCCCTGCGGCATCTGCCGCCAGGTGCTGGCCGAGCAGGAACAGCGGCAGGGCGCCCCCCTGCGCATCCTGCTGGCCGCGCCCGACGGCCGCGTGACCGAGCTGGCCCGTGCCGCCGACCTGCTGCCGCTGGCCTTCGGGCCCGGCTTCCTCGGCGGTTGAGCCAGCCCGCCCGCCGCCGCGCCCCGGCTATATTTGCCGCTCCTTCCCCACCCCGATCGCACCCGCACCCATGACCACCCGGACCGCCCCGGCAGGCAAAGGCCAGAAGGCCGCCCCGTTCGACCAGGAGACCTACCTGCGCTGGTTCAGGGAGATGGTCCTGATGCGGCGCTTCGAGGAGAAGGCCGGCCAGCTCTACACCATGCAGAAGTTCGGCGGGTTCTGCCACCTGTACATCGGGCAGGAGGCGATCCTCGCGGGCATGATCACCGCGGTGCGCCCCACGGACCGCTTCATCACCGGCTACCGCGACCACGCCCACCCGCTGGTGCTGGGCATGCCCGCCAAGCACGTGATGGCCGAGCTCTACGCCCGCATCACCGGCAGCAGCAAGGGCAAGGGCGGCAGCATGCACTACTTCGACCGCCCGCGCAACCTCTTCGGCGGCCATGGCATCGTGGGCGGGCAGATCGGCCTGGGCGCCGGCATCGCCTTCGCCGACCGGTACCGCGGCGAGGACCATGTGACGCTCACCTTCATGGGCGACGGCGCCGTGCGCCAGGGCGTGCTGCACGAGACCTTCAACATGGCCATGACCTGGAAGCTGCCCGTGGTGTTCATCATCGAGAACAACAAGTACGCGATGGGCACCAGCGTGGAGCGCACCACCAACATGCCCGACCTGAGCACCCTGGGCCTGAGCTACGGCATGCCCGCCAAGAGCGTGGACGGCATGCGGTGCGAGGACGTCCACCAGGCCATCGCCGCCGCCTGCGCCCATGCCCGCGCGGGGAACGGCCCCACGTTGCTGGACATCCGCACATACCGCTACAAGGGGCACAGCATGAGCGACCCCCAGAAGTACCGCACCAAGGAGGAGGTGGAGACCTTCAAAGGGCAAGACCCCATCGAACAGGTGCGCGCCACCCTGCTGCAAAACGAGTGGGCCACCGAGGCCGAGCTGGACGAATTGGACAACGCGGCGAAGCAGGTGGTGCAGGCCGCCGTGGAGTTCGCCGAGGAAAGCCCGGCCCCGCCCGACGATGAACTGTACAAGGACGTGTACTTCGAGAAGGACTACCCCTTCGTGAAGGACTGAGCAACCCCCGCACCGGGACCGGTGCCACCAACATGGCAGAGATCGTACGCATGCCCAAGCTCAGCGACACCATGACCGAGGGTGTGGTGAGCGCGTGGCACAAGAAGGTGGGCGACAAGGTGAAGAGCGGCGACGTGCTGGCCGACATCGAGACCGACAAGGCCACCATGGAGTTCGAGAGCTTCACCGACGGGGTGCTGCTGCACATCGGCGTGGAGAAGGGCCAGGCCGCCCCGGTGGACAGCGTGCTGGCCGTGCTGGGCGAGGCCGGCGAGGACATCACCGCCCTGCTGGCCCAGGCCGCCGCCGCGCCCGAGGCCAGGACCGAGGCCCCCAAGGCCGAGGCGCCCGCACCCGAAAAACCCGCCGCACCCAAGCCCGCCGCACCGGAGCCGCAGGCCAGCGCACCGCCCCCCCCCGCCCCCGCGCCCCGCAGCACACCGGCCCCCAGCGGCCGCGTCACCGCCACCCCGCAGGCCCGGCGCCTGGCCGAGGAGAAAGGGATCGACCTGGGCCGCGTCCATGGCACCGGGCCCGAAGGCCGGGTCACCAAGCGGGACAACGAGCCGTTCAGCGCGGGCGGCCC
>JAVFAQ010000374.1:0-2931 GCA_034002325.1 Flavobacteriales bacterium
TGCTGGACGGCCGCCTGGAGGTGGCGCTCCATGGTCCGGGCCTCGGCGCTGTCCACCGCGGCGCCGTTCAACGGGCGGATGGCGAGGATGCGTTCGCCGTCGTGGCGCAGCTGCATGTGTTCGCCGATGATGCCGTACAGCCCGTTGCCGGCCATCACGGCGTAGCGCGGGCCGGGCATCAGGGGCGATCGGCCCAGGCTGAAGAACGGCTTGTGGTGCCCGGCCAGCTGCAGCACCAGGGGCATGATGTCGATCTGCTGCACCACATCCTCCATGCGCGCGGGCTCCGCGCGGCCGGGGGCATGCACCACCAGGGGGATCCAATGGTCGATGGGCTTGTCGCCGTGGCGGCCGTCGCGCTCCAGGTCGGCGGTGTGGTCGGCGGTGATCACGAAGATGGTGTTCGCGTACCAGGGCATGGTGCGGGCGGTGGCGAAGAAGCGGCGCAGGGCGTCGTCGGCGTAGCGCAGGGTGGCATGGATGGGCAGGGTGCCGCCGGCGAAGCGGGCCGCATCCGGTGGGGCGAGCTCGTAGGGGTGGTGGGAGCTGAGGGTGAGCAAGGCGCTGAGGAAGGGCTGCGGCCCGGCGTTCAGTTGGTGCGCCCAGAACTGCATGAAGGGCCGGTCGCGCACGCCCCAATGGCCGTCGAAATCGGCCTGCGCGCGGGGGTACTCCCGCAGGCCCACGTAGCGGTGGAAGCCGGCCGACCGCGCGAAGCCGTCGAAGCCCATGGTGCCGTTGCGCCCGCCGTGGTAGAAGCTGGTGCGGTAGCCTTCCGCCGCCAGCACGTTGGCCAGCGAGGTGAAGGGCATGGCGGCGTACGGCGAGGTGATGAAGGCCTCGTCCATCAGGCCGGGGATGGCGGCCAGGATGGCGGGGATGCCGTCGATGCTGCGGCGCCCGTTGGCATAAGCGCGGGTGAAGCACAGGCTCTCGCCCATGAGCGAGTCCAGGAAGGGCATGTGGCCCTCTCCGCCGGCGAGCTCTCCGCTGTACACGGCCGAAAAGCTCTCCATGACGATGATCGCCACGTTGGGCGGCGGGCCGGGGTGGGGGGGGGGGGGGGAAGGCATGGCGCACGGGCCAGAGCCGCTCGGCCTCTTCCACGGGCATGTAGGTGCGCTCGGCGATGGTGGGCTTGCCCAGGGCCATGAGCATGGTGAAGGGCGTGTTGAGCACCACCGGCATGTAGGCGGCCCCGGCGGCCCGGGCGGCGTCGAGCGGTTGCAGGGGCACCAGTTGCAGGCCGCCGCGCGAGGCCACGGCCAGGATGGCCACCGCTGCCAGCCGCCAGCCCATGCCCCGCCAGCCCGGCGGGCCCGGTCGCTGCCGGCGGCCCAGCCGCACATGGCCCCAGGCCAGCAGACCCAGGACCGCCCCGTACACCAGTGCCAGGTGCCAGTAGTCGCGCAGGAAGGCCGGGGCCAGGCGCACCGTGTCGCCCCCCCGGACCAGGATCCCGAGGAAGTCCGCCGTGGAGCGTTTCATGCTGAAGGCGTAGTAGCCGATGTCCACGGTATGGAAGAACAGGGCGACGGCGTTCACCACCATGAACACGGCGAGCTGCACGCGGGCCCAGGTGCCGGTGGCCGCGGGTCGCACCAGCACCAGCAGCACCCAGGGCAGGTGGGTCCAGGCGATGGCGCTGGCGTCGAAGCGCAGGCCGGCGATGAAGGCGCGCAGGGGCGGGTCGGGGAAGAGCGGTGCGTTGGCCAGCCAGAACAGGCCCCGCAGCAGACCGTAGGCCACGGCCACCAGCCCCAGGCGGAGCAGCAGCACGGAGAGCGGGTGGCGGGCCATGGGGCGCGAAGATCGGCACGGCGCGCGGACGGGCCGTGGGCCGGCCTTTGCGGTTCGGGGAACATGCACTACCTTCGCGGCCCATTTTCAACCGACAACGTCACATGACCCACCGGTACGAGACCGTCTTCATCCTTACACCCGTTTTGTCGGAAGACCAGACAAAGGAGGCGGTCAAGAAGTTCAAAGACCTGATCAAAGAAGGCCATGGCAAGGTCCGCCATGAAGAGAGCTGGGGGATGCGCAAGCTCGCCTATCCCATCCAGAAGAAGTCCTCGGGCTTCTACCACCTGATCGAGTTCGAGGGCGACCCCGCCTTCATCAACAAGCTCGAGACCGAATACCGGCGCGATGAGCGCGTGATCCGCTTCCTCACGGTGCGCATGGACAAGCACCACCAGGACTTCGCCGAGCGCCGCCGCAACAAACAGAAGGAGACCACCGCAGCCAGCAACGCCGCATAAGCCATGGCAGACAACAGCGAGATCCGGTATCTCACGCCCATCGCGATCGAGACCAAGAAGGAGAAGTACTGCCGCTTCAAGAAGCTGGGCATCAAGTACATCGATTACAAGGACGCCGACTACCTGCTGCGCTTCGTGAACGAGCAGGGCCGCATCCTGCCGCGCCGCCTCACCGGCACCAGCGCGAAGTACCAGCGCAAGGTGGCCCAGGCCATCGAGCGCAGCCGCCACCTGGCATTGATGCCGTACGTGGCCGACATGCTGAAGTGAGCCCGAACACCGACGAGACCATGGAAGTGATCCTCAAGCAAGACGTGGAGCATCTGGGCTACGCCAACGACGTGGTGAAGGTGCGCGACGGGTACGCCCGCAACTACCTGCTGCCCCGCGGCCTGGCCATGGTGGCCACCGCCGGCGAGCGCAAGCAGCTGGAAGAGACCCTGCGCCAGCGGGCCCACAAGGAGGCCAAGGTGCGCGAGGCCGCCGAGCAGGCCGCCAAGGCCATCGAGGGCCAGACCCTGCGCATCACCGCCAAGGTGGGCGAGAACGGTCGCATCTTCGGCAGTGTCAACACCATCATGCTGGCCGATGCCAACCAGTCCCTGGGCCACGAGGTGGACCGCAAGAACATCAAGCTCAAGGGCGACGCGTTCTAGACCATCGGCAC
>JAVFAQ010000375.1:0-2927 GCA_034002325.1 Flavobacteriales bacterium
GGGCCGCGGATGGGCCTCACCTCACCGGTGCTGAAGCTGGGGAAGTTGTAGTGCAACATGAAGCGCTCGCTGGTCTTGGCGGTGGCCCGGTCGATCGTCTGCTCGTCCATGCTGCTGCCCAGGGTGAGCATGTTGATGGCCTGCGTCTCGCCCCGGGTGAAGATGGCGCTGCCGTGGGTGCCGGGCAGCACGTCCACCTCGCTCCAGATGGGGCGGATGTCCGTGGTCTTGCGGCCGTCCAGGCGCACGCCCTTGTCCAGCACCACGTTGCGCACGGCCTTCTTCTGGGCTTTCTTGAAGAAGCGCGCCAGCATGGCCTTGTCGGCCTTTTCCTCCTCGCTCAGGGTGGCCAGGCAATCTTCCTTCACCTTGGCGAAGCTCTCGGAGCGGACCTCCTTGCTGCTCGGGGTGAGGGCCAGGTCGTAGTACTTCTGGTAGCAGAAGTCCATGATCTTCTGGCCGATCTCCGCGATGTTGTTCTCGTGGGCGTAGGTGCGCTTCACCTGGCTCTTGGGCACCATGGCGCTCAGTTCCTCCAGGGCGATGCACTGCTTCTGGACCATGCCGTGGGCCACTTTGATGGCCTCGATCATATCGGCTTCCTGCACCTCCTTCATCTCACCCTCCACCATGAGGATGTCGTTCTTGGTGCCGGCCACGATCAGGTCCATGTCGTTGCCCTCGAGCTCCTCCACGGTGGGGTTGATGATCAGGCGGCCGCCCACACGGGCCACGCGCACCTCGCTCACCGGCCCGCCGAAGGGGATGTCGCTCACGGCCAGCGCAGCGGCGGCGGCCAGGCAGGCGATGGCATCGGAGGGGTTCTTCTTGTCGGTGCTCATCAGGCTCACCACCACTTGGGTGTCGCCGTGGAAGTCGTCGGGGAAGAGCGGGCGCAGGGCGCGGTCCACCAGGCGGCTGGTGAGCACTTCATGGTCGCTGGGGCGGGCCTCACGCTTGAAGAAACCGCCCGGGAACCGCCCGGCGGCGCTGAATTTCTCGCGGTATTCCACCTGCAGGGGCAGGAAGTCGATGCCTTCGCGGGCCTCCTTGGTGGCCACCACCGTGGCGAGCAGGATGGTGTCGCCCAGGCGCACGGTCACGGCGCCGTCGGCCTGCTTGGCCAGCACCCCGGTCTCGATGGTGATGGTCTTGCCATCGCCCATGTCGATGGTCTTCTGTACTCCTTGTGGTCTCATTGTCCTCTTTGTTGTTTTCCTCGTTTTCCTCCTGGCATGCGTCCGGGACCCGCCGTGGCCGGCCCCGTTATGAAAAAGGGGGCGATCGTCGCACGATCGCCCCCCTTCGGTCAATTCGTTGGCGTGGTCGCTGCCGCGGCTGTGGGCGCGGTGCGCATGGTCACTTGCGCAGGCCCAGCTCGCCGATGATGGCGCGGTAGCGCTCGATGTGGTACTTCCTCAGGTAGGCCAGCAGCTGCTTGCGCTTGCCCACCATGTTCACCAGCGCCCGCTCGGTGGCGTGGTCCTTCCTGTTGGCCTTCAGGTGCTCGGTGAGGTGGTTGATCCGCGTGGTGAACAGCGCGATCTGGCTCTCGGCCAGGCCGGTGTTCTTGTCGGATCCGCCGTGTTGGGCGAAGATGGCCCGCTTGGACTCGGTGGTCAGGTACATGGTCGTTCGTAACAGGGCGCGAAGATAGGTCTTTTCCTCGGGTGGGAGCCGTGGCTGGTCGTCGGTTGTCAGTGGTCCGGCCGGGCCACCGGCGACCGGCACCTGGCAACGCACCACTCCGGCCCGGCCTCAACTCCTGAGCATCAGCAGGGTGCGCGCCAAGAAGTCCTTCAGGTCCTTGCGCTCCACGATCTTGTCCAGGAAGCCGTGCTCCAGCACGAATTCGCTGGTCTGGAAGCCCTCGGGGAGGTCTTGGCCGATGGTCTCGCGCACCACGCGCGGGCCGGCGAAGCCGATCAGGGCCCGGGGCTCGGCGATGTTCAGGTCGCCCAGCATGGCGAAGCTGGCGGTGACGCCCCCGGTGGTGGGGTCGGTGAGGATGCTGATGTAGGGCAGTTTGCGCCTGGCCATCTGGGCGAGCTTGGCGCTGGTCTTGGCCATCTGCATCAGGCTGAAGCCGGCCTCCATCATGCGGGCCCCGCCGCTGCGGCTGATGATGATCAACGGGCACTTGCGCTTCATGGCCCGGTCGGCCGCGCGCGCGATCTTCTCGCCCACCACGCTGCCCATGCTGCCGCCGATGAAGCGGAAGTCCATGCAGGCGATCACCACCGGGTGCTGGTCCAATTTGCCCTCGGCGGCGCGCAGGGCATCGCTCAGGCCGGTGTCCGCCCGGGTCTTCACCAAGCGGTCCGTGTACTTCTTGGTGTCCTGGAATCCCAGCGGGTCGCCGGCGATCAGTTCCGGGGCGATCTCCGCGTAGCGCTGGTCGTCGAACAGGATGGCGAAGTACTTCGCGCTGCCGATGCGCTCGTGGTGCTGGCAATGGGCGCACACCCACAGGTTGTTCTCGTGGTCCTCGGCGGTCATCACCTCCTTGCACTCCGGGCACTTGTACCAGAGGCCCTCGGGGGTCTCCTTCTTCTCCTCGGTGCTGGTGGTGATGCCTTCCTTGGTGCGTGTGAACCAACCCATGTGCTGCTCGTTCGGTAGGACGAAGTTAGAAGGATGTGCGAGGCGTGAAATGCGCGGTGTGAAGCAGCGACCTCACACTTCGCACCGCACCTTCACACCATCAAGCAACGGTGATCCCCTTGTCCAGGTACACGTCCTGGATGGCGTTGAGCAGTTGCACGCCCTCGGCCATGGGGCGCTGGAAGGCCTTGCGGCCGCTGATCAGGCCCTGGCCGGCGGCGCGCTTGTTGATCACCGCGGTGCGTACCGCCTCGGCCATGTCGCTGGCGCCGCTGCTGGCCCCGCCGCTGTTGATCAGGCCGATGCGGCCCATGTAGCAGTTG
>JAVFAQ010000376.1:0-2924 GCA_034002325.1 Flavobacteriales bacterium
CCTGCTGCGCGAGCTGCCGCAGGTCGACGGCGGTGCGCACCGGGCCATCGCCACGGACATGGCCGATACCGACGCCCTGGCCGCGGCCCTCGCCGGATCGCTTCCGCCGGAAGGGGTCACCATCCTGGTGAACAACACGGGCGGCCCCCCGCCGGGTCCCGCGCACGATGCCGGCATCGAGGCCTACGCCACGGCCTTCCGGCTGCACCTGCTGGCCTTCCAGACCCTGGTGCGCGCGGTGGTGCCGGGCATGAAGGAACGCCGCCACGGCCGCATCGTGAACGTGATCAGCACCAGCGTGAAGCAGCCGCTGCCCGACCTGGGCGTGAGCAACACCATCCGCGGGGCGGTGGCCAACTGGGGCAAGACCCTGGCCAACGAGCTGGGGCCGCACGGCATCACGGTGAACAACGTGCTGCCCGGCGCCACCGCCACGGACCGGCTGGCGGCGATCGTCCGCGGCAAGGCCGCCAAGCTGGGCATCAGCGAGGAGGAGGCCGCCCGCCACATGATGGGCGAGATCCCGCTGCGGCGCTTCGCCCGGCCCGAGGAGTTCGCTTACGCCGTGGCCTTCCTCGTGGGGCCGTCCGGTGCGTACATCAACGGCATCAACCTGCCGGTGGACGGCGGGCGCACGGGGTGCCTGTAGGCGGGGCATCGGCGCGATCCGTGCGGCGGGCGGGCGCCCAGGGTGCGGCACACCGTGGCCCGTGGACCGATCGCCCTACGCATGCACCACCAGCCGGAACCCCTTGCCATGCACGTTGATGATCTCCAGGGCGGGGTCTTCGCGCAGGTACTTGCGCAACTTGGCGATGTACACGTCCATGCTGCGGCCGCTGAAATAGCTGTCGCTGCCCCACACCTCGTTGAGGGCCACCGAACGTTCCAGCACCTGGCCCTCGTGTGCGCACAGCAGGCGCAGCAGCTCGGATTCCTTGGTGGTGAGGCGGCGTTCGCCGGCGGGGGTGCGCAATAGCTGGCGCTTGGGTTCGAAGGTGGACCCGCCGATGTCGTACCGGTCGGGCTCCTCGGCGCGGGGCTCGGCCCCCCGGGTGCGGCGCAGCACGGCGCCGATGCGCAGCAGGAGCTCTTCCATGCTGAAGGGCTTGGTGATGTAATCGTCGGCGCCGATGCCCAGGCCGTTGAGCGTGTCCTGCTTCATGCTGCGCGCGGTGAGGAAGACGATGGGGACGGCACTGTCCTGCGCGCGGATCTCCTGCGCCAGGGTGAAGCCGTCCTTCACGGGCATCATCACGTCCAGCACCAGCAGGTCGAAATCGCCCCGGCGGTAGGCGTCCCAGCCGGCCTTGCCATCGGTGGCCAGGGTCACGGCGTAGTCCTTGGCGCGCAGGTACTCGGCCAGCAGGTTGCCCAGGTTGGGGTCATCTTCCACGAGGAGGATCGCGGTCTGTTGTGCCATGGTGGAAGGGGAGAAAAATATGGAACGTACTGCCACGCCCGGGCGTGCTCTCCACGCGGATGGTGCCGCCGTGGCCCTGCACCACGTTGCGCACGTAGCTCAGGCCCAGGCCGTAGCCCTTGGCGTTATGCACGTTGCCGGTGGGTATGCGGTACAGGCGCTCGAAGATCTTCTTCTGCTCGGAGGCGGGTATGCCGATGCCGTTGTCCTGTACGCTCAGGTGCAGCCCCTCGTGGTCGCTGCGGGTGGCGATGCGGATGCGGGGCGCGGCCTCGGTGTACTTCACCGCGTTGTCGATCAGGTTGTAGAGCAGGTTGGTGAGGTGGGTGCGGTCCACGGGCATGCGGTGGATCTCCGCCCGCAGGTCCGTGGTGATCTCGCCATCGCGGCGGGTGACCTGCATGCGGCTGCCGCGCACCACGTCGTGCACCAGGGCATGCACGTCGAGGTCCACCCGCTTGAGCACCATGGCGCCGCTGTCCATCACGGCGCTTTGCAGCACGTTCTCCACTAGGGTGCCCAGCCGCTTGTTCTCGTTGCGGATCATGTTGGTCCAGTTGCGCACCTGCTCTTCGGTACGGGGCACGGATGGATCGGCCAGGGCCTCGCACGCCAGGCCGATGGTACTGATGGGGGTCTTGAGTTCGTGCGTCATGTTGTTCACCAGGTCGTTTCGGATGTCGCTCAGGCGCTTCTGGCGGTAGATGATGCGGATGGTGGTGAGAAAGGCGGTCCCGATGATGATCATGAGCAGCACGGCGAGGATCACCATGGGCCACACCCCGCGCATGATCATGCCCGGGCGTGCGGTGAGCAAAACGCGGATCTCGGCGCCCGGGTGGGTGAGGCGGTGTCGGAAGAGCAGGGCCCGGTGCGGAGTGGCCGCCCACGCGGCGCTGTCCGCCCGGTCGCCAGCGCCCAGTACAGGTTGCCCATCGGCGCCGAACACACCGTAGTGGTATCCGCCCGCAATGCCGGTGGCGCCCAGCTCCTCGGCCAGCAACGAATCCAGCAGCATGGGGTCGATACGCTCGCGGATATCCTTGTGCAGGTCGGTGGCCAGGATACTGCGCACCAGATCGGCCACGAGGAGCTCCTGCTCGGTGGGGTCGAGCAGATCGGCGCCACCGAGCATGCCCGGTGCGGCCATAGTGGCTGCGCGGCGCCTCAGGGTGTCCAGCCGCATCAACAGGTGTTGGCCGCGGGTATCGCGTTGCAGATCGGTCATGCGCTCGATCCGGTCCAGGCGCTCGCTGGCGTTCAACAGGGCCCGGTCCACGCTTTCGGCCAGCAGGGTCTGGCGCAAGTTGATGTTATTGCGCAGCCATACGGCCTGTAGGGCGAGGGTGCCGATCAGCGCCAGGCCGATCACTCCCATCAGGCCCACCATGCCGCGCTTCTCCATGGAGACGAAGCTACCGCCGCATGCCGCACGCCGGGCCGGCCCGGGGAATTTGCCCACCTTGCGGCCGGGTATCCCTTCCCCGGGATCGGGGCGATG
>JAVFAQ010000377.1:0-2916 GCA_034002325.1 Flavobacteriales bacterium
GCTGGCCGACATCGGCCACTATGGCAGCGAGCAGTTCACCATGCACCTGATCCAGCGTCGGTTGGGGGAAGTTTTGCCTACCTTTGCCGTCCGTTTGACGGAAACCGTCACGGATCCCATACATCATTTTTGACATGGCAAAGAGCGAGGTGAAGGCTCCGGCCAAGGCCGCGAAGGCCGCCAAAACGGCCAAGGCGGCCAAGAGCACCAAGAGCGCCAAGGGCACATCGGAGAACGGCAACGCGGTGCGAACGGTGGCCAAACCCGACTCGCCCATCGCGGAGAAGCTCGTGGAGCTGTTCCGCCTGCAGCACATCGATTCACAAGTGGACAAGATCCGCATCCAGCGCGGCGAGCTGCCCCTGGAGGTGCAGGACCTGGAGGACGAGGTGGCCGGCCTGGAGACCCGGCTGCAAAAGCTGCAGGACGAGCTGGCCGAAGTGGAGGGCCAGGTGAACGACAAGCAGAACCTGATCAAGGACGCCAAGGCCCAGATCAAGAAGTACGAAGGCCAGCAGAGCAAGGTGCGCAACAACCGCGAGTTCGATTCGCTCACCAAGGAGATCGAGTTCCAGAACCTGGAGATCCAACTGGCCGAGAAGCGCATCAAGGAGGCCAAGGTGGTGCTCGAGACCAAATCGCAAGTGGTGGCCGACAGCCAGGCCCTGTATGATGAGCGGATGAAGGACCTGGAGCTCAAGAAGAAGGAGCTGGACGCCATCGTGGCCGAGACCGAGAAGGAGGAGAAGGCCCTGCGCAAGAAAAGCGATGCCGCCGCCACCAAGATCGAGGCCCGTCTGCTCAGCGCCTACCAGCGCATCCGCGGCAACGCCCGCAACGGCCTGGCCGTGGTGCCCGTGGAGCGCGGCAGCTGCGGGGGGTGCTTCAACGCCATCCCGCCCCAACGCCAACTGGACATCGCCAGCCACAAGAAGGTGATCGTGTGCGAGCACTGCGGCCGCATCCTGGTGGACGAGTACGTGCAGACCACCGTGCTGGGCGAATAAGCCCCCATCCCGCAACACAAGTGAAAGCCCTCCGCACCGGAGGGCTTTTTCGTTGCACCGACCCACACGCCGGCGTCGCCCGGGTCACGGGCGCAGGCTCACGGTGAGCATCGCCCGGTACTGGTTGAGGCGCTCGGTGGAAGCCTCCACCAACCACGGCTGGTACAGGTGGTGCGCCCGGCTTTGGTCGGTGTAGTTCAGCCCCAGGTCCACCCCCACATGGTCCGTGCGGTAGCCGATGCCCCCCGCGTACACGCGGTGGCCGTCGCCGTGCCGGCTGTCGCTCGCCACGTAGCTGTCCGGCGAATAGGCCCAGCCCAGCCGGTAGTACCAGTTGCCCGTGCGCCATTCGGTGCCCACGCGCACGGTATGCACCGCCACGAAATGGTCGCTGATCATCTCGTTCTCCCAGGCGAAATCGTAGGCGCCCATCAGCTGGTCGTTCGGCCGGAAGCGTGCCTTCCGCATGTCGGCGTACTCATAGTCCAGGCTGAACAGGCCGTTGGGCCCGGCGATGTAGGCCGCACTGAGCACGGCGCGCCACGGGGTGTGTACGCGGTAGCTGAAGTTGCCGTCGGGCGACTCCGACGTATAGCTGGTGCGCCCCAGGCTGTCGGGCGTGCGGAAGGTGGTGCGGATGGTGGCGGTGTAGGCCTCGCTCATGCGCATCCACTGCGGGCTGTGGAAGGCCAGGCCCATGCGGAAGCGCTCGGTCACGCGGCCGATCACGCCCACCTTCACGTCCAGCCCGTTGCCCGTGGCGGTGAGCTCCTCGCGGTAATGCGCCGTGGCCAGGTCAAGCCCCTCGTCCAAGGTGGTCTCCTCGTGCGTGGTGGTGCGCCTGAAGCGGTGGCCGTTCAGGCCGATGGAGGCCCCGATGTACAACCGGTCCAGGTAGTTGCCGGCGTAGAAGAAGGAGGTGCTGTTCGATGCCCCGCGCGATACGATGCCGTGCTGTTGCCGGGTCATCGCGTCATCGGGGATCACGGCCTGGTAGACGGTGGTCTCTGGGTCGTTCACCGGGTCCGGGTCGATCCCGTAGGTCTCCCACGCCAGCCCGCTGGAGAACGGGAAGGCGTTGTAAAGGTCGTCCTGCGGGGTGCCGTACGCCTCGCCCGCCAGGCCCTGCAGGAAGGTGCCGCCCACATCGCCGCGGATGGCGCGCCGCCAATGGTGGGTGGCCTGCCGGTCGTACACCACGCCGAAGGTGCTGCCCCGCCACGGCCCGTCCTTCTCGGCCGGGCTGTGCAGCACCAAGGCCATGTTGCCGAAGAAGAAGCGGGACCGCGTGTCGGTGGCCTTGGTGCCGTGGTACGTGTTGCCGGCATCGTTCACCTCGAAGGCGGGCGTGAGGGAGATGTCGCTGGTGCGGTACAGCCCGAAGCCGGCGGGGTTGATGGAGATGCTGGCGGGGTCGGCCCCCAGGGCGCCGAAGGCGTTGGCCATGCCGCTGCTGCGCCCCGTGCCCGCCGGGCGCAGGTCGCTGATCCGCAGGGCGTCCTCTTCGTTCTGGGCCATGAGGGTGCCGGGCAGGGCCAGCAGGCCGAGGATCAGTGCGCGCACGGGGCCGGCCATGGGAAAGGGGCAGGGCTTACCGGGGGCGGCCTCCGCCACCGCTGCGACCGCCACCGGGCGCTGAGCCGCCGCCACCGCTGCGGCTCCCGCTGCCGCTGCCGAGCGATGGGCTGCCGCCCCGGTCGAACCCGCCGCCGCGAGGCGCCGTGCTGCTGGGGCGGGGCTGGTCGTGCCGGCGGTTGCCGCCGTCGAAGGTCGAGGTGCGTCCATGTCGGCCGCCGTTCAAAGGCTGTGCCACTTCACGCCCGGTGAAGGTCCCGCTCTGCATCCGGCGTGACCCCTCGCTGCTGGGGGCGTACGCCGCCGCCCGGACGCCCCGGTCCAAACTGATCGG
>JAVFAQ010000378.1:0-2887 GCA_034002325.1 Flavobacteriales bacterium
GAGGCCGAGCGCACCAAGCTCCTGAAGCTGGAGGACGAGCTGCACAAGCGCGTGATCGGCCAGGAAGAGGGCGTTCGCGCCGTGGCCGACGCCGTGCGCCGCAGCCGCGCCGGCATGGGCGACGAGAAGCGCCCCATCGGCAGCTTCATCTTCCTGGGCACCACCGGCGTGGGCAAGACCGAGCTCGCCAAGGCCCTGAGCGAAGTGCTGTTCAACGACGAGCAGGCCATGACGCGCATCGACATGAGCGAGTACCAGGAGCGCCACAGCGTGAGCCGCCTGGTGGGCGCCCCCCCGGGCTACGTGGGCTACGACGAGGGCGGCCAGCTCACCGAGGCCGTGCGCCGCAAACCTTACAGCGTGGTGCTGCTCGACGAGATCGAGAAGGCCCACCCCGACGTGTGGAACATCCTGCTGCAAGTGCTGGACGACGGCCGCCTCACCGACAACAAGGGCCGCGTGGTGAACTTCAAGAACACCATCATCATCATGACGAGCAACATCGGCTCGCACATCATCCAGGAGAACTTCGACGGCCTGGAACGCAAGGACGTGGACGAAGTGGTGGAGAAGACCCGGCACGAAGTGATGGACCTGTTGCGCAAGACCGTGCGCCCCGAGTTCCTCAACCGCGTGGACGAGATCATCATGTTCCGTCCGCTGGGCATGCGCGAGGTGCGCGAGATCGTGAAGCTGCAACTGCACCAGCTGCTGCAACGGCTGGAGGAGAAAGGCTACCACTTGCTGCCCAGCGACGACCTGATCGAACACATCTGCGCCGCCGGCTTCGACCCGCAGTTCGGTGCACGGCCCATCAAACGCCTGATCCAAAAGGAACTGCTGAACGAGCTGAGCCGCCAGATCATCGCCGGCAAACTGGAGCAGGACGTGGAGCAGGTGATCGACGTGTTCGACGGGAAGATCGTGGTGCGCAAGCCGATCGACGAAAGGGAGAAGAACGGGAAGGCCGTGGTGTGACGCACCACGATGAGGGGCGCATCTGTAGGTCGACCCTCAGGGTCGACCTACCGGATGGACCTAATGATCGGACCATGTAACCGTGCCCTGGTGCCCGACCATGTGGACCCGGACGTCCCCGTGGACCAGTTAGCGGCCTGACGTGTAAAATTTTCGGCCGGATCTTTACATGTCGGTGCCATCTGGCAAAGGCCTTTACATGTGGCCATGGGGCCGGCTACCGGGTAACCGCCACTGATCTGCACGTGTAAGGCATTGTATCTCAGCGCCTTGCAATGCAATGTTGGATTAAGCATATCGCGATATGCTTAATCTGCGTGGCCGGTCACCAGTAGGTGGCCTCCACAGCCTCGATGGCCCGGATACCTCGGTGGTAGACGTAGAGCGCCGTGGGCACATACCGCAGTTCCACGCCCTGCACTGTGCGGGTGAACGTCTTGGTCCGCGTGGTCACCACGGCCCAGTCCATCCGGTTGCGCTTGGCGAAGGCGGCGTAGTCAGAGGGGCTGTGCAGGAGTTCCGCGAAGTACGCCGGCCTGCCCCCCCTCAAACCTCCCCTTCCAGCACCTTCCCCACCCGCTCCACGATGCCGGTGACGAGGGCATTCCCCATGAGGAAGGCGCGCTTGGCGTCGGTGGCGCCGGCGGTGTGGTCGTCGGGGAACATGTTCAGGCGCTCCAGCTCCACGGGGGTGAGGCGGCGCAGGCGGCCGTCGGGCGTGCGCACCACGTGCTTGAAGCGGGACGGCGCGCTGCCGCCCTCGCCGGTGACGATGGTGCGCGCGGGCTTGTCCAGCGGATCGGGGAAGGCCATGGGCCCCTCGCTGTACTTGTAGCTGAAGCCGGCGGTGGTGCGCACCTCCTTCTTGCCGCCTTTGAGGTACTTCCACGCATCGACCTGCGCGGGATCGATGTAGAACGCCGCGGGCACCTGCTCGGGCGGCAGCAGGATGTCGCCCAGGGTGACGGACGGCCCGATGGTGCGCGGGGCCACGGCCACGGTGTGTACCCGGCGGCCCACGAGGATGCCGGCGTTGGCGAAGGGGCTGGCGGCCCCGCTGCGGGCGGTGTTGAAGCGCTCGGTGATGTCGGCGAGGTCGCCGGTGAGGTCGAAGGTGCTGAGCGCGCCGGTGGCCTGGGCGGGGAAGGCGCGGGCGAAGATGCCGCCCTCGGTGATCCACGCCTCGGGATCGCGCGTGCGCTTGAGGCGCGCACCCATGGGCGATCCCACGCGATGGCCCAGGATGAACACGCGGCGGCGGCGCTGCGGCATGCCGTGGTCGGCGGCGTTGATCACGCGCCACTCCACCACGTAGCCCAGGTCGGCCAGGCCGGCGAGCATCACGGCGAAGTCGCGCCCCCGCTGCGTGGCCGGCGATTTCAGCAGGCGGTCCACGTTCTCCAACAGCAGATGTGCCGGCTTCCGGTGCTTGATGATCCGGTGGATCTCCCACCACAGCACGCCCTTCTTGCCGGCCAGTCCCTCGGCCTGCTTCAGCATGCGCGCCACCGAATAGTCCTGGCACGGGAAGCCCCCCACCAGCAGGTCATGCGCGGGGATGTCCGCGGCGGCCACCGTGGCGATGTCCGCGTTCACATGGCCCTCTCCACCGAAATGCCGCACGTAGATGTCCGAGGCCACCTGCTTCTTCACGCCCGGCTCCCACTGGTTGCTCCACACCACGCGATAGCGGTCCGACGCGCGCTCCAGCCCGATGCGGAAACCGCCCACCCCCGCGAAGAGTTCCACCACGCGCACCGGCTTCATGCGGGGCGAAGCTATCCGGCGGTGGCGGTTGGATCAAATGAATGGTGAAGGAGTTGTCAGTTGTCGGTTGTCAGTAGTCGGGTCGCTCCACCTCCCCACCGTTCCACCATTCCACCTCTGCACCATTCCACCATTCCACCTC
>JAVFAQ010000379.1:0-2885 GCA_034002325.1 Flavobacteriales bacterium
AGCGGTTCGCTTCGCCCAGCAAACTGCCGGCGGTCTGTGCGGCGGCGGCACCGAAGGCCTTGGTGGGGATCTTCGTGCGCATGTCGTAGTCGATGCCCTGGTCGGCGAAGGCGGTGCTGCCCTGCACGTTGGCCTGCAACTGGTCGATCTGCACGTTGAACGGGTCGGTGATCATGCGGCCGTTCTCGAAGCGGTAGGTGAAGTCCACGTCCTGCAAGGTGGTGTTCTCGATGCCCGGCAGCTTCAGGGCCTTGGCGATGTCCACCAGCGGCTGGAAACCGTCGACCTGCACGTTCTTGGTGCGCAGGTGGCCCCGGCCGGTGAGGCTCTCGTAGTCGGGTTCCATGCGCTCGTTCAAGGTGGCCTGCATGGTGAGGTCGGTGCTGAACTTGCCTTTGCACGTCTTGGCGATCGGCACCATTTCGCGCACCATGTCCACGAAGGTCACGGTCCGCTCGATGTCCATGTCGCGGATGTCGTAGGCCAGGTCGATGCGGGGTGCGGTGGGCACGAGGGCGTCGTAGGTGCCGTCCACGGTCACGGCCCCGTCGAAGAGGTTGAAGAACACGTCGCGCAGGTCGGCCCGGTGTTCATGAATGCGCAGCCCGCCGCGCACGTTGGCGAGCTTCAGGTCGTCGTAGGTCACCTCGCCCACGCCGGCCTTCACGGTGAAGTCGATGTTGCCGGGCAGCTCGATCACGCCGATCGCCGTGGTGTCGCTGCCGGCCTCCGTGCCTTGGGCGGTGGGCGGTGCGGGCATCAGTTCGTTCAGGTCGAACTTATCGGCGGTGAGTTCGAATTGGCCGGCCAGGGTGCTGTCGCGCAGCCACCAGTGCAGGTAGTTGTCCAAGCGCCCCTTGGCCTGCACCTGGCTGCTACCGATGCTCCCGGCGAAGCGGTCCAGGGCCAGGTACCGGGGGCTGAAGGCAAAGAGCAGGTCGTCGATCCCCAGCGGGAAGGGCAGGGAGTCGCTTTCGTAGCGCATGCCTTGGAGGGCGAGTTCGCCGGCGGCGGTGAAGCGGTCGAAGCGCTGGGCGTCCACGTCGCTCATGGCGCCCTTCATCACGATGTCGGCATCGAGGCGGCCGCGGAGGTCGTCGCCTTCCATGGGCACCACGGTCTTCACGCTGGCCAGGTCCACGCCGGCCTTCAACGCGGCGTCCACCGTGGGGTCGCTGATGGGTGTGGTGAGGTGCATGCGGGCCTCCACGGGGTTGCCGGCCATGGTCATGGCGAAGCGCTGGAGGTCCACCACCATGCGGTCCATGTCGCTGCCGCCGGGGCTGTTCACCTGCAGGTCCACGAAGATGTCCTCCACGCTGGCGGGCAGGTCGGGGTATTGGAAGCGGCCGTTGTCCACGTCCACGTTCACCGCGAAGCCGGGCATGTGGTCGTCGTTGTAGGTGCCCTTGACATGGCCGCTGAATCCGGCGCGGCCGCTCATGTCCACGCCGCTGAGGTCGGTGGCGAACTCGGCGGGCACCAGCGAGAGCAGGGTGGCGAGGTCGCTCTTCTTGGCGTTCCACGTGATGTCCATGTCGATGTCGTCGCCGGGCATGGCGAGCCACCCATCGAAGCCCAGCACCAGCTGGTTGATGGCGGCCTCGTTGTCCTTGAAGGTGAACTTCATGTGGGGCAGGTCCATCTCCAGGTCGGCGTCGATGTCCACCTTGGCGTTGCGGAGGTAGCGCACCCCGTCGAAGATCACGTTGGCGGTGTCCACCTCGGTCTCTGTCTCCAGGGTGAAGATGTCCTGGGTGAAGTCACCGCTGCCCTCGTGGTCCAGGCCGAAGAGCTGCATCATGAAGCCCAAGGCGGCATCATCATAGATGAGCCGACCGTCCTCGATCCAATACTTGCGCAGTCCGATGTGGAAGGCCGAGGCGGTATCGGCGGCGGTCTCCGTCACGGCGGCGGTGCTGTCGCCCTTGGCGATGTCCCAGTTGGCGCGGCCGTCCTCCAGCACACGCACGTGGATGTGCGGGCGCACGAGGCCCACGCGGCGGATGTCGATCTTCTCGCCGAAGAGGCTCTTGATGTCAATGGTGGCGGTGAGGCGGCCGATGTGCGCCAGCTCGGTACCGGCGAAGGGTTCCACATTGGTCACGCGCACATCGGCGATGTCCACCGTGAGGTTCGGGAAGCTGCGCAGCAGGGAGATGTCCCAGTCGCCCCAATCGACCTGGGCGTTGATGTGGGTGTTCACTTCACGCTTCACGGCGGCCTCGATCTTGTCCTTGAACAGGATCGGCACCAGCACGGCGGCGATGAGCAGCAGGGCGATGAGGATGCCGAGGGTGAGGAGGATGCGCTTGGTCCACTTGGCCATGGGGAAGGGTCGCGTTGGAATGATCGCGTACGGCGCAAAGATCATGCTACCGGCCGCAATGCGCGCCCCGTGCGATGGCCGCCCATGCCCGGGCCGGCGGCCGCGTGTACATTTGGCGGCAGATGGCCCACGACGCCTGCCCCACCTGCGGTACGCCCTTCCAGGGGACCTACTGCGCGGTGTGCGGCGAGAAACGGCTGGGGCCGCACGACCTTTCGCTGGGCCATTATGCGCATGAGCTGCTGCACGGCTTCACGCATGCCGACGGCAAATTGCTGAAGACCCTGCGCACGCTGCTGCTTCGGCCGGGCGAGCTCACGCGGGCCTACATGGAAGGCCGGCGGCGGCCGTACATGCGCCCGGTGAACCTCTTCGTGGTGCTGAACCTGATCTACTTCCTGGTGCCGCTGTTCGAGCTCTTCAACACCTCGTTGTACAGCCAGCTGAACTTCATGCCGCACAGTGCGCTGGCCGCCCGCATGGTGCATGGCACGGTGGCCGCCACCGGGTCCGACTTCGCCGCCTACGAGCAGGTCTTCGCGCCGCGCTCGGCGGC
>JAVFAQ010000380.1:0-2869 GCA_034002325.1 Flavobacteriales bacterium
GAGAACACCTGCACGCTGCCTTGGGCGGTGGGGGGAAGCGCCAGCCAGGTGCGTTCGCCATCGTGGTGGATGCCCAGGGCGCCGGGCGCTGCGGCGGTCACCCCGGTGGAAACGCCGGTGCTGCGGTAGCTGAACGCCTCCAGGAACACACCGCTGTCGAGTATAGCGTCGCCACCGTCGGCCACCGCGATCTTGAAGTGGTACGTCTCACCGCTTTGCACCACCGCCATCGCCGTGAGGTTCACGGTCATGCCGTCGTAGGCCACCGTCTGCCCGTCCACGTTGTCGATGAAGTACACGCTGTTGGCCTGCCAGTTCGGGTCGGCCGCTGTGCATGTTACGGAATCGCCGGGCCAACTGGGCGAACCGGCATTGACCGTGTTGATCGAGATCGGGATGTCGGTCCCGGGCACGGTGGCGATGTTCACCGCCCCGTTGGAGAAGGGCCCCTGGATGCCCGGCCCGCTGAGGAAGAGCCCGAACGCATCGTTCACGGTGGAACATGTGTAGTTGGGGTATTCCTCGGAGCCGAAGCTGTAGTTCAGCAGCAGAGTATCGCCCAAGGGGATGCAGTCGAACTCGATCGCACAGGCATCGAACGTGGTCACACCCGCCAGCAGCGCCACGTCCGGGTCGCCGGGATATACAGTACTTGTCGCGCAGAAGGTGAGTGCCGGGTTGGCCGCGCAACCGGCATCACCGGTGGCCAGCACCAGGCCCTCGGCCATCTGCAGGTCGGACTCGCCGGTGAAACTACCGTAGGACATGTCGTCGCAAAACACGGTCACGTTCAGCACCTCCACGCCGAACCCCTCGATCAGTTCGACCAATTGGTCGGTGCTTGGCGCCACGGTGATCTCCAATTGCGCATGGGCCGGCCGACCGAGCAGCAGGGCCGAGCCGCCGAAAAGGGCCATCAAGTACTTCATGGTGATGGGTGTTGGTGTGTGCAATGTATGCAGCTGGGCGGGCACCCGTTTGCCTGGCACATGGTACGGCCACCCCCAAAAAAGACGGACCGCCCGTGGCTGTGCCTTTGGGCGGTCCGCCGACCAGAACTGGCCCCCGCTTGGCAGGGACCCTTCGCTGGGACAAAGCTGGCCCGGCACCGGGGGCCTGCCAAGGCGGCGATGGGCAACGGCGGGATGCGGGCAACGAACGGTGCCCTGCCGAACTTCGCCGCATGCGCGCCCTACCCCTGCTGATCGTGATCGTGCTGTGGCCGGCCTGCCGGTCGCAGGTGCGGCAGGCCCCGTCGCCGGCCTCGGAGCGGGCCGAGGCCCTCTTCCAGCGGGCGCTGCTGCCGGCCGGCTCGTGGTACCCGCACGATGTGGAGCGCGCCATCGACCTGCTGGACAGCGCGATCCTGCTGGCCCCCGCCCATTTCGACGCGCACCGCCTGAAGGCCCTGCTGCTCGACGAGCTGGCCCGGCCCCGGGCCGCGGACGCCTACCACGCCGCCGCCGCCCTGCGCCCGTACGACCCCGTGCTGCTGCGCACCGTGGGCTGCCACCACCTGAGCCACGGCGACTCCGCCGCCGCCCACACCTGGTTCCTGCGGGCCGAGGCCGCCTTCGCCACGGACGCCATGCCCGTGGACAGCCTGCCGTGGCAGCACCTGGTGGACCGCGGCACCAACCTGATGCTGCTGGGCCGCACCGGGGAGGGCCGCGCCCTGCTGGACATCGCCTTCGCCACCGCCCCGGACCGCCCCGGCCGCGACCTGGTGGACCACTTGCGCGCGCTGCCGCCGCGCATCATGGCCCACGCCCTGCTGCCCGACCGCGAGGCGGTGCTGCGGGCGTACCGGGCATGGTGACAGGCACCGGGCATCGGCACGGAGCGACCGGCGATCGGGCCCGCCGCATACCTTCGGCCGCCATGGGCGAATACGTGAAAGTGGTGCTGGTCACCGGCGGCTCCAGCGGATTGGGCAAGGCGATCTGCGCCCGGCTGGCGGCCAACGGCCACACCGTGTACGGCACCAGCCGCCGGGCCGATGCCCAGGTTGACGGCTGGCGGATGCTCACCATGGACGTGACCGACGCGGACAGCGTGAACGCCGCCGTGCAGCAGGTGATCGATCGTGAAGGGCGGATCGACGTGCTGGTGAACAATGCCGGGCTGGGCATCCAGGGGCCGGCCGAGGACATCGACCCCGAGCTGGCCCACCGCCTGTTGGACACCAACCTGCTGGGGCCCCACCGCGTGTGCCGCGCCGTGCTGCCCGCCATGCGCGCGCGGAAGAGCGGGCTCATCATCAACATCAGCAGCGTGGCCGCCCACTTCGGCCTGCCCTACCGCGCCTTCTACAGCGCCAGCAAGGCCGCCCTGGACCGCTACGCCGAGGCCCTCGGCACCGAGGTGGAACGCTTCGGCATCCACGTGGTGAGCGTGCAGCCCGGCGAGTTCAACACCGGCATCAAGGACAGCCGGCTGCGGCCGCACGCCATCACCGACGACCACCGACCCGGGTACGAGCGCGCCATGGCGGTGCTGGGCGGCAGCATGCACTACAGCCGCGACCCCGACGAGCTGGCCCAAGTGGTGGCCCGCGTGGTGCGCACCCCCAGGCCGCGCACCTCCTACGTGGTGGCCCGCGGCGTGCAGAAGCTCAGCATCCAGCTGCGCAAGGTGCTCCCCGGCCGCCTGTTCTTCCGCATGGTGCGGCGCCACTACGAATAGGTCCCATGCCCCCCGAAAGCCGCCCCATCGGCACCATGCGCACGGCCCTGCTGGTCACCGTGGCCGCCCTGGGCTACTTCGTGGACATCTACGACCTGGTGCTGTTCAACGTGGTGAAGCGCGCCAGCCTGGAGCATATCCTGGGGCCGGACCACCCGCGCCTCACCGAGATCGGCATCGACCT
>JAVFAQ010000381.1:0-2868 GCA_034002325.1 Flavobacteriales bacterium
CGCCCGGTGCGCCGGCGTCGATGCAGGCCGTGGTGCCGCCATCGATCGGCGTACCGTTGAAGTACCATTGGAGATCGCCTTCCGCCGCAGTGCACAGTTGACCGTCGCCGGCCTCGATCACCGGCGTGGCCGGCGGGACGCATTCCACCGTGAAGACGTCGGACGGCGCCGATGTGCAGCCATATTGGTCCGCAGAGACCACGTGGTATTCGCCCGGCGCATCGGCGTCGATGCAGGCCGTGGTGCCGCCATCGATCGGCGTACCGTTGAAGTACCATTGGAGATCGCCTTCCGCTGCGGTGCATAGCTGACCGTTGCCGGCCTCGATCACCGGCGTGGCCGGCGGGACGCATTCCACCGTGAACACGTCGGAAGGTGCCGACGCACAGCCCAATGCGCTGGTCACCACCACATGGTACGCGCCGGGCGCCGTGGCCGCGATGCAGGCCGTGGTGCCGTCCGCCAGGGGATCGCCGTTGCAGTACCACTGGATGCTGCCGGGCATGTCGGTACACAGCGTGCCGGCGCCCTGCATCACGTTGGGCACGGCGGCCACGGGCGGGCACGCCACCTGCGCGCGGTAGATGTCGCCGAAGCGGCTCACGGCCACGATCGCGCCGTCCACGTACGCGGCATCGCCGATCTGGGCGTTCAGGATCGCGGGCAGCACGTTGGTCCACGTGATGCCGCCGTCGGTGGTCTTCACGGTGTTGCCGCTGCCGCTCACCGCGTAGCCGGTATCGGGATCGGTGAAGAAGATGCTGCGGGTGCCCTGCGGGGTGCCGCCCATGTGGGTCCAGGTATCGCCGCCATCGGTGGTGCGGAAGAAGGCCGTCCAGCCCAGCGTGTCGTTGAGGAAGAACACCGAATGCCCGCCGTTCACCGTGGGCAGCGGGGTCCAGGTGATGCCGCCGTCCATGGTGCGGTAGTTGGCGCTGGACTCGCCCACGGCGTAGCCCTGCATGTCGTTCACGAACCAGATGTCGTTGATGGTGATGTTGCCGTCGTCGATCACGCGCGTCCAGGTGGCGCCGCCGTTGTCGGTGCGGTAGATGCCGCCGTTCACATGGCCGCCGCCCACCAGATGGGTGGTGGCGTTGAAGCTCCACGTGCAGCGGATGGCGATGGTGGGACCGTTGGCCGAGCTGCGGGTGAGGAAGCCATCGGTGGTGCGCGCGAAGGCACCGTTGCCGCCGCCGAGGCAGCCCGAACCGTCCGGTGTCACGTGTACGCCCAGGCCGCCGTTGCCCGCCTTGCTCCACGTGCGGCCACCATCTGCGGTGCGCACCAATCCGCTTTCCAGCCCGCCGTTGGTCTGCCAGCCCACTGCCACGCCCACCTGGTCGTTCTGGAAGGCCACTTTGTTGAGCACGGTGTGCCAAGTGCCCTCCTTCACCAGCGTCCACGTCTGCCCGAAGTCGCTGCTGGCCTGGAAGCGGCCGTTGGTGCCCAGCAGCACGCGGCCGCCGGGGGCCATGGCCACGCTGCGGTTCTCGGCGTTGATCAGTTGCTGCACGGTCCAGGTGAGGCCGGCATCGGTGCTGCGCATCACGCGGCCGTTCGCGCCGCAGGCCACCAGCACGTCGCCCTGTGCGGCCAGGTCCAGCATGGTGTAAGTGGTGAAGGGCGGGACCTGCTCCCAGGTGGTGCCGCCGTCGGTGGTGCGGATCACGTTGCCGGTGGTGCCCACGCCCACGCCGGTCTGCGTGTCGAAGAAGTGGATGTCATGCACCACCAACTGGATGTCCATCGGGCCCACCACCGCCCAGGTCTGTCCACCGTCCACGCTCTTGATCACCCGGCTGCTGAGGCAACTGGCGTAGCCGGTATCGGGGTCCAGGAACTGGATGTCTGTGATGTAGTTGCTGGCCGCCAGTCCGCTTTCCATCAGCTCCCAGCTCGCGCCGCCGTCGGTGCTGCGCAGGATCTTGCCGGTCTCGGTGCCGACCCACCCGAGCGTGTCGTTGAGGAAGAACACGGTGCGGTAGTTCCCGTTGCCCGGCGTGGTGGTCACGGTGGTGGTGGCGAAGCCGTCGTCGGTGCGCACCACCAAGCCCAGTTCACCAGTGGCGATGCCGCGCAGCTCGTCCCACATGAACACGGCCATGGGGTCGTTGAAATGGTTTTGATAAGGCCGCGTCCAGCTGTGGCCGCCATCGACGGTGCGCACGATGGAGCCCATGGGCTTGTCGGCGGCGTATGCCACCAGGTCGTTCACCATGTGGATGTGGTGGAACTCGCTGCGGGTCTTGATGGGCGTGGTGAGCTCCCATTGGGCGTGGGCGGCGAGGGCGGACAGGAGGAGGAGGCAAATGGCGGAGAGCGGTTTCATGCGGTGGCAATGTAGGCCGGACCGGCGGCCGGCACCCGTACACGCGGCCGGCCGAAGCGTTCACGCCCTGCGGCCGGGCACCCTTCCGCCTACCTTCGCCGCGGCCCGCGCGCGTGGTCCCATCCCCGCCGCCCCCGCCACGGAACCCCAACTGTCACCGGCCCCGGCCTCCATCGGCCCCACCGCCCGGCACGTGGCCGAGCGCACCGCCGTGCCCGTGCTCATCGGCATCGCCGTGGCGCACCTGCTGAACGACACCATCCAGTCGTTGATCCCCGCGCTGTACCCGCTGGTGAAGGCGCGCTACGCGCTCACCTTCGCGCAGGTGGGGCTGATCACGCTCACCTTCCAGCTCACGGCCTCCATCCTGCAGCCGTTGGTGGGCCTGTGGACGGACCGGCAGCCGCGGCCCTACGCGCTGGCCGGCGGCATGGTGTTCACCCTCACGGGCGTGCTGCTGCTGGCGCGTGCGGGCACCTACCCCGCGCTGCTGGCATCGGTGGCGTTGGTGGGCGTGGGCTCGTCCATCTTCCACC
>JAVFAQ010000382.1:0-2852 GCA_034002325.1 Flavobacteriales bacterium
CGTTCTCCACGCGGCCGTTGTCCAGCACGTGGCCGATGGTGCTGCGCTGGGCGTTCTCCACGCGGCCGTTGGCCAGCACGTGGCCCACGGTGCTGCGCTGGGCGTTCTCGATGCGGCCGCCGCTGGTGATGTGGCCGATGGTGCTGCGCTGGGCGTTCTCGATGCGGCCGCTGGCGGTGATGTGGCCCACGGTGCGGCGCTGGGCGTCCTCGATGCGGCCGTCGGCGGTGATGTGGCCCACGGTGCTGCGTTGGGCGTTCTCGATGCGTTGGGCGGAGGCCACGAGGGCGATCAGGCAGAAGAAGGCGAACAGGACCAGGCGCATCGGAGGGGGTTTCCGCCCCGGCGGGCAAATACCGGTCCGATCGCGCCGCGGCCTACTCGATGGGCACTTCCACGCGCACTTGGTCCCAGGCCATCACCAGCGCCAGCGGGTCGTCGCGGAAGGTGATGGTGAACTGCTCCAGGGCGGGTTCCTGCGGCATCACGGGCACGGCCGCCACGGCCACGTCGTGCTCGGCCTGGCGGCTGGCCTCGCCGCCCCAGGTCACGCCCCAGCCGTACCGCTTGCCGTTGAGCACCACCTGCCACCGGTCGCGGCCGGGGATGGTCCACAACGTGTAGGTGCCCGGCGCCACGGCCACGCCGCCGAAGGAGATGGCCCGGTCCGTGGTGAAGAGGGTGGCCTCGTTGGCCCCGGTGCGCCACACCCGGTCATAGGGCACCAGGCCGCCGAAGATGGTGCGGCCCTTCTTGTACGGCCGGCTGTAGGTCACTTCCATGGAAAGCCCGGCCGCGGCATACCGCACGGTCGCTTCGGGGCTATGGCGCTTGGTGCGCTGTTGCATCACCTGCAAGCCGATGTAGCCCAGCACCAGCACGGCACCGATGGCGATGAGCACGATGCGGCGGCGTTTGTTCACGGGCATGCGTAGGGTCGTTGGGGGCGGGTACAAGGTAACGGCCGGATCGGGATCCGGCGGCCGTCCGTGCCCCTTCGGCGGGTCTGCCTGCCTGCCGGACAGGCAGGCGGGTGCGCGCCGGCTCCACCCTCAGAACGGGTAGCCGATCCCCAGGTTGAGGTTGAACCGGGTGCGGTATTGCACCGGGCGGCCCAGGGCCTCGCCCATCATGGCCTCGTAGCGGTCCTTGCCCTGGAAGAGCCAGCGCTCGCCGGGCGGGAGGCTGGGGTCCTTGGTCTGCATGCCCAGGTCGAAGCGCACGATGAAGAAGTCGAAGTTGAACCGCGCGCCGAAGCCGGTGCCCACGGCCAGCTCGCTGAGGAAACGGTGGCTGAAGCCGCTGCCCGGCTTGCGCGGGTCTTCCTGCAGGTTCCAGATGTTGCCCACGTCGACGAAGAAGGCGCCCTCCAGGAAGCCGATCAACTTGAAGCGGTACTCGGCGTTGCCCTCGATGCGCACCTCGCCGATGCGGTCGAAGGCCACCAACGGCGCGCTGTATCCGCCGGGCCCCAGCGATCGCGCCCGCCACGCCCGCAGGCCGTTGGCGCCGCCCACGAAGAAGCTGCTCTCGAAGGGCAGCACGCCCAGGTTGCCGTAGGGCAGGCCCGCACCGGCGGCCACGCGGAAGGCCACGCTGGTCTTGGGGTCCACGGTGTGCCGCCACCGCAGGTCGCTGTCCAGCTTGATGAACTCCGCATAGCGGATGCCGGCCACGGTGAGGTGGCTGTTGCCCAGGGTGTCCACGGTCTCGGTGGCCAGCATGCTCAGCGGCACCAGCATGGGGTGGCCGGCCCAGTCCAGCGTGATCCGGCTGAAGAAGGTGTTGCGGCGGCGGGCCATGCCCTGGGTGTTGTGTACGAACTGCCCGTGCATGCCGGCGATCAGGTGGTCGGTGTAGCTGTCGGTGAGCACCGGGTCGTTGGCGGCTTCGAGGTACGCGGCGAACTCGGCCGATCGCTCGGGGATGCGGATCACGTTCACCTCCAGCGGGTGAACGCTCCAGCTCTTGGTGCGGCTCTCCTGCCAATCGTATCCGAAGCTCACCTTGCCCAGGTTGCGGGTGAAATCGGGCCGCCGCTGGTGGTTGTACAAGATGCTCACCACGCTGCTGGGGATGGATGACCGCGCGAAGCGGTCGCGGCGCCTGGGCAGCAGGAAGTGGGGGAAGCGCAGGGTGAGCTCCGGCCCGATGTCCATCGTGTTGAAGAAGCCCTCGGTCGTCACGTTGCCGATGGCCTCTTCCGCGGTGGAGGTGCCCTGCCCGGTGAAGCTCTGCTGCGCCTCCAGGCCAAGCACCATGCGCAGCTGCATGGAGCCCATGCCGCGGAACATGTTGCGGTGGCGGTAGCCCACGCTCAGCGAGGTGCCCAGCAGGCCGCCCCGGTTGGTGGCGAAGCCCTCGGTGGAAAAGCTCTGCTCCTTGGCCGGCACCAGGTCGATCCGGGCGTGGGCGATGCCCGGCGCGGCGTTCACCGTGTCGAAGCGCATCTCCACCCGGTCGAAGACCTGCAGCCCGGTGAGGCGGCGGTAGGTGCGGTCCACGTTGCTCTGCCGGTAATGGTCGCCCGGGCTGATGAAGACCATGCCGGTGAGGGCGTCGGGCGTGTAGCGCAGCGGCTCGGGGTACACGATCCGGTAGGCATCGGCCAGCAGCGTGTCGCGCGGCATCTCGCGTTGCGAGCGGAAGGGCGACACCGTGGCGATGGTCACCTCGCCCAGGCGGTACACGGTGCCCTCGGGCGTGCCGGCCAGGCCGTGGGGCTTGGCATGGGGCCGCTCCAGGCGCAGCACCAGGTCCACCTGCCGGTCGCCCACCGTGGTGTCCGCGTCGTACAGCACCAGGTCGCTGGTGAAGTAGAGGTAGCCCCGCTCGCGCAGGCGGTCGGCGAT
>JAVFAQ010000383.1:0-2848 GCA_034002325.1 Flavobacteriales bacterium
ACGTGTTCTCGCATTGGTCCTCTGGCTGTTCGTTGCCGGCGGGGTCGTGGGCCAGACCGTGGGCCATGACCGCAGCGTTCGCATGTGGGTGGAGGTGCAGAGCAGCCCGCCGCGGATCACCCTGAAGTGGCTGCCCCATGCCAATACCACCGGCTTCACCGTTTGGCGCACCCCGAAGGGGGCCGCCTCTTGGGGCGCGCCGGTCGCCACCTTGGGGATGGGCGCCCTGGAATACGTGGACCAGAACGTGCAGGTCGGCGTGAGCTACGAGTACAAGATCGTGCGCACCACGCAGAACCTGGGCAATGGCTACGGGTATGTGAACGCCGGCATCGAAGTGCCCATGGTGGAGCACCGCGGCACGATGGTGCTGGTGGTGGACAACACGTACAGCGGCCCATTGGCCGACCATCTGGCGCAGTTGGAGAGCGACCTGGAGGGCGATGGCTGGAAGGTGGTGCGCCATGACGTGGCCCGCACGGCGCCCGTGACCTCGGTCAAGGCCCTGGTCCAGGCCACTTACAATGCCGACCCGCAGAACGTGAAGGCCGTTTTCCTGGTGGGCCACGTGCCCGTGCCGTACTCCGGCAACCTCGCCCCCGACGGCCATGGGGAGCACTATGGGGCCTGGCCGGCCGATGTGTACTACGGGGAGATGAACGGCTCCTGGACCGACGCCACCGTGCACAGCACCGGCGGGGCCTGGCCCATGAACCACAACGTGCCCGGCGACGGCAAGTTCGACCAGACCGTGATCCCCGGTGCCGTGGAGCTGCAGGTGGGCCGGGTGGACCTCTATGACCTCCCCGCCCTGGGCCAGCCGGAGAACACCTTGATGGCCGGCTACCTCACCAAGCTCAGCAATTGGAAGCACCGTCAGTTCACCGCAGAGATGCGCGGTTTGGTGGACGACAACTTCACCGGTTACAGCGACGCCTTCTCGCAGAACGCCTGGCGGGGGTTCGGGCCGCTGGTGCATCCGAACAACGTGCAGGCCGAGGACTATTTCACCACCCTTGGCAGCCAGAGCCGCATGTGGAGCTATGCCTGCGGCGGCGGCTGGTTCACCGGGGCCAGCGGCGTGGGCGACACCCCCGACTTCCAGGCCCACCAGGTGCAGACCGTGTTCACCATCCTGTTCGGAAGCTATTTCGGCGACTGGAACAACAGCAACAACTTCATCCGCGCCGCGCTCGGGTCGGGCACCACCCTGACCGCCTTCTGGGCGGGCTTCCCCAACTGGTACGTGCAGCACATGGGCCTGGGCGAGACCATCGGCTACGGCGCCCGCCTCACCCAGAACAACTCCGGCTACTACGACCCCGCCAATTGGCAGAACAACCGCGTGCATGTGGCCCTCCTGGGCGACCCCACCCTGCGCATGCACATCGTGCCGCCGCCGGGGCCGCTGTCCGTCACGTCCGGCGTACCCAACACCGCCCAGCTCGTCTGGGGGCCTTCGGCCGAACCCGTGATCGGGTACCACGTGTACCGCCTCAACAGCACCACCGGCAACTGGGAACGGCGCACGCCCCAGCCCGTGACGGGCACCGTCTTCACCGACGATACCGGCTCCCTGAACGGCACCGTCCGCTACATGGTGCGGGCGTTGAAGCTCGAGGTGTCGTACAGCGGCAGCTACTTCAACCTCAGCCAGGGCCGCTTCGGCGAGGTCGACCTGGCCAGCACTAACGTGGATTGCCTCGGGACGCCCGGTGGGCCCGCCTTGCCGGGGACGCCCTGCGACGATGGCGATCCCCAGACCGGGGGCGACACCTGGACCACCGATTGCCAGTGCATCGGCCAGCCCATCGATTGCCTCGGGATCATCGGCGGGGGCTCGATGCCCGGCACACCTTGCGATGATGGCGACCCCACCACCGGCAACGATGCCTGGACCACCGATTGCCAGTGCATGGGCCTGCCCCTGGATTGCGCCGGCACGCCGGGGGGCACCGCCCTGCCGGGCACCCCGTGCGATGACGGCGACCCGGCAACCGGGGCTGACACCTGGACAGCGGATTGCCAATGCGTGGGCCTGCCGATCGATTGCCAAGGGGTACCCGGTGGGCCAGCGTGGCCCGGCACCGATTGCGATGACGGCCTGCCGAACACCGTGGGCGACATCTGGACCGAGGACTGCCAGTGCATCGGCCTGCCGTTGGATTGTGAAGGCGTGCCCGGTGGCACCGCATGGCCCGCCACCCCCTGCGATGATGGCGACCCGGCGACCGGGGCCGACACGTGGACCGATGATTGCCAGTGCGTGGGCCTGCCGATCGATTGCCTCGGAACACCCGGCGGTACGGCCCTGCCCGGCACACCATGCGATGACGGCGATCCCTCCACCGGCCTCGACACATGGACGGTGGATTGCCAGTGCGTGGGCCTCGTGATCGATTGCGAGGGCATCCCCGGCGGAACGGCCCTGCCCGGCACGCCCTGCGATGACGGCCTGCCGAACACCGTGGGCGACATCTGGGCCGCGGACTGCGAATGCATCGGCGTGCCGTTGGATTGTGAAGGCGTGCCCAACGGGCCGGCCATGCCCGGATCACCGTGCGATGACGGCGACCCGGCGACCGGAGCGGACACCTGGACGGCCGAATGCCAGTGCGTGGGCCTGCCGATCGATTGCCTCGGCACACCCGGCGGCACGGCCCTGCCCGGCACGCCGTGCGATGACGGCGACCCCTCCACCGGAGCGGACACCTGGACAGCGGATTGCCAGTGCATCGGCCTGCCGATCGATTGCGAAGGCGTTCCCGGCGGATCCGTATTGCCCGGCAGCCCGTGTGACGACGGTCAATGGCAGACCATCAACGACACGTGGACCGCGGACTGCCAA
>JAVFAQ010000384.1:0-2847 GCA_034002325.1 Flavobacteriales bacterium
CCATCGACATCCAGGCGCCCACCATCGACCATTTCATGCCACCGCCACACGCGGCCGCGGACAGCACCACGGCCGACACCGCCTCCGAGGCGATGCCCCTGATCACCGTGGACACCCTGCGGATCATCGCGGCCCGCGGGGGCACGAACGACCTCAGCGGGCAGCGCACCAGCGCCCGCGTGGACGAGCTGGACATCCTCAGCGGCGGCATCACGGTGGTGCCCCGGCCCATGGGCGGCTTCGTCTTCCGGGCGCGGAGCACCACCCTGGCGGCCCGCGGTCTGGCCGCCGCCTTCCCCCCGCTTTACGACCTGCGCATCGCCTCCCTCGACCTGGTACACCCCGCCGGCCTCGCCCGCGTCACCGGCGCCACCTTCCGGCCGCGTGTCGACCCACAGGACTACGGCCGCGTGGTGGAATTCGAGACCGACCTGTTCGAGGCCACCATGGACACCCTGCTGCTGAGCGGCCTCGACATCCAGCGCTTCCTGGTGATGCAGGACCTCTTCATGCGGCGCGCGGAACTCCGTTCGCCCGTGCTGTCCATCCACCGCGACAAGACCATGCCCGACGGTCCCTTCCTGGGCCGGCGCCTGCCCCCGGCGGGCCTGCGCCACATCCCGCGGGCGCTGCGCATCGACAGTATCATCATCGGCAACGGGCACGTGGACTACCACGAGCGCGACACCCTGGGCACCGACTACGGCCGCGTGAGCTTCACCGCACTGGAGGCCGTGCTCACCGGCGCGGACAACACCCCGCAGGGGATCGAGGAGGGCGAGTTGCAACTGACGGCCACCGCCCGCATGCACGACCAGGGCCGCGTGGCCGTGCGCTACGCCGCGCCACTGCGGCCGGGCACCAGCCGCTTCACCCTGCACGCCCATGTGCATGGCCTCCCCTTCCGTGTCTTCAACCACATGACCGACAGCCTGCTGCTGCTGAAGGTGCGGGACGGGCGCATCGACGAGCTGGTGATGCACATGCAGGGCGATGACGACCAGGCCACGGGCACGGTGGACCTGACGTACGCGGACCTGCGCCTGGAGCTGCGCAGCCGTGACCCGCGCCAGCCCCGCAACTGGATCATGGACCGCGCGCTGGACCTGCTGGTGCGCCGCACCAACCTGCGCACCATGGCCAATTACCGCCAGGGCACCTTCACCGTGGTGCGCCGCAAGGATCGCAGCATCTTCAACTACGCGTGGCGCGGCCTGCGGTCCGGCACCCTGGACACCATGGTGCCCGGCATCCTGAGCCGGCATGCCCAACAGCAGGCCAACCGCAAGGCGCGCCGGCCATAGCGGCGGACCATACGGCGCGGTGCACGCGCGGCCCTCACATGCGGCGCACGCCCACGTACACGGCCATCACCAGCAGCACCAGGCTGGGCAGCAGCATCGCGCCCTTGAAGAGCATGATGTGGTAGCCCAGGGCGAACACCAGCATGGCGGCCAGGCCGAACGCCGCCCACCGCATCAGCCATGGGGCGATGCCCGTGATCGCGGGCAGCACCAGCCCGAGGGCGCCCAGCAGCTCGACCGCACCGATGGCGCGCACCATCCACACGGGAAGCTGCCCGGGCCAGATGAACAGGTCGGTGAGCGTGGCCATGGGCAGCAGCAGCCGCATGGTGCCCAGCACGCCGAAGGCGATGCACAGCACGATCTGCGCGGCCCACACCGTGCGGGCCGTGCGCACATCACCGAAAGAAAGGGTCCGTTCGTTCATGGCAAAGGGTGTCAGGGGTCCATCATGCCGGACCGCCCCAAGCCACAGGTATGGCGGGAACGAGCCGGCCTACCGACGGAAAAGGTACGACAGCGCGAGGCTGTTCCGACCTCCCCTACTTGAGCACCTCCTCCAGGAACAGCACCAGGTGCCGCCAGGCGCGCTGCGCCATGCGGGCATCGTACTGTGGCGAGGCCGGGTCGGTGAAGGTGTGCCCGCAATGCGCGTAGGTGATCATCTGCCAGTCGGCACGGGCGGCGTTGAGCTCGTCGGTGATGCTCGCCAGGTCGGCGGCGCTCACCGAGGCATCGGCCTCCGGATGCTGCACCAGCACGCTGGTGGTGATGGAGCCGTTGGGCCGGTCGCCCTTGCCCAGCCCGCCATGGATGGACACCACGCCCTTCACCGGCAACTGAGCCCGGGCGGCCTCCAGCGCGCCGGTGCCACCGAAGCAGTACCCGATCACGGCGATGCGCTCCGGGTCGGCGCCCGCTCCTTTCAAGGCTTCCAGCGCCAATGCGATGCGGTGCTGGTAGGCCGCATGGTCCTGCTTGTAGCGGGTGCTGGCCGCCCGGGCCTCCGTCCGGTCCTTCGGCACGTGGCCCTCCCCGTAGATGTCGGCGATCAGCACCAGGTGGCCCAGCTTCGCCAGTTCGGTGGCCGCGGTGCGCGCCTCATCGTCCACGCCCATCCACGCGGGCAGCAGCAGCACACCGGGCCGAGCCTCGCCCGTATGGCCGGCCACCAGGCCGTTCAGCTTCTGCCCACCGTCCATGTAGGTGAGCGGCACCAGTTCCTGGGCGGAGGCGGTCATGGCCATCAGGGCGAGGGCCAGGGCGGGCAGCACATGTCGCATGCGGACAAAGATGGGGCAGCGGCGGTGCGGCGGGGTCCTAGTCCGCCTCCCGCTTCACCCAGGCCTGCACCATGCGCAGCTGCCCATAGCTGTACGTGTCCCCGAACGCGGCCCGGGCATCGTTGAGGCCCTTCGCGGGATTCTCGCGCATCCAGTCGGCGATGGCGGTGTGCGCCTCCGCCGGCATGAGGTCGTCGATCCCCAGCACGCCTTCGGCGATGCCCCGCGCGGCATGTACCTCGATGGTGCTGAGCGCCATG
>JAVFAQ010000385.1:0-2829 GCA_034002325.1 Flavobacteriales bacterium
CCGTGGTGCGCCTGGGCGGCGGCTTCTGCAGCGGCGAGATGGTGAGCCCCGAGGGCCTCTTCCTCACCAACCACCACTGCGGGTACAGCGCCATCCAAAGCCTCAGCAGCGTGGAGCACGACTACCTCACCGACGGCTTCTGGGCCAAGACCCGCGCCGATGAGCTGCCCGCCGGCTTCAGCGTCAGCTTCCTCCAGGGCATCGAGGACGTCACCGCCCAGGTGCGCGCCGAGCTCGACCCCGCCATGGACCAGGAGGCCCGCGATGCCAAGGTGCGCGAAGTGGGCCAGCGCCTGCGCGGCGAAGCACCCAAGGGCAACGGCCTCAGCACCGACTTCAAGGTGATGTACGAGGGCAGCGAGTTCTATCTCTACCACTACAAGACCTACCGCGACGTGCGCCTGGTGGGCACCCCGCCCAACGCCATCGGCAAGTTCGGCGGCGACACCGACAACTGGATGTGGCCCCGCCAGACCGGCGACTTCGCCCTCTTCCGCGTGTACACCGGCCCCGATGGCGAACCCGCCGACCACGCCGCGGACAACGTGCCCTTCAAGCCGGCCCACTTCCTGCCCGTGAGCCTGCAGGGCGTGCAGGAGGGCGACATCGCCATGGTGATGGGCTACCCCGGCAGCACCGACCGCTACCTCAGCAGCCACGGCGTGAAGCTCGCCCTGGACGTCAGCCAGCCCAGCACCGTGAAGATCCGCCGCGCCAAGCTCGATGTGTACGACCGCCACATGGACGCCGACGACAAGGTGCGCATCCAATACGCCGCCAAGCACGCCCAGGTGAGCAACTACTGGAAGTACTTCATCGGCCAGCAGCGCGGCCTCAAGCGCCTGAAGGTGTACGACAAGAAGCACCAACAGGAGCAGGACCTCCTCGCCTGGGTACAGGCCGATGCCGGCCGCACGGACCGCTACGGCACCTTCCTCCAGGACCTGGAGGCCGGCTACCGCGAGCGCGCCAAGTTCGAGAAGGCCATCACCTACATGCAGGAGGCCGCCTTCGGCAGCGAAATGGTGATCATGGGCTTCCGCTCCCTGGGCCTGCTCAACCAGCTGCGCAACGACCCCAAGGACGCCGCCGCCGTGAAGGCCGCCGCCGACCAGGTGCGCGCCACCGCCGACCGCTTCTTCAAGGACTACCACGCACCGATCGACCAGGAGGTGACGGCCGACATGTTCCGCCTGATCATGGACGATGTGGAGGCCGACCTCCAGCCCGCCGTGATCGCCCACACCATCCGCAAGAAGTACAAGGGCAACACGGACGCTTGGGCCAAGGCGGTGTTCAGCTCCAGCATGCTCGTGGACCGCAAGAAGCTCGATGCCTTCCTGGCCAGGCCCACGCTGAAGGCCATGGAGAAGGACCTGGGCGTACAGGCCGCCGAGAGCTGCATCGACCACTTCCGCCACGTGCTCGGGCCCGCCGCCGGCGTGAGCGACCTCTACCTGGAGCAGGGCTACCGCCTGATGGTGGCCGCCATGCGCGAGAAGGACCCCGCCCGCATGTGGTACCCCAACGCCAACAGCACCATGCGCCTCAGCTACGGCACCGTGGCCAGCTACCGCCCCGCCGATGGCGCCTTCTACGACTTCCACACCACACACCGCGGCATCCTGGAGAAGGAAGACCCCACGCATGACGAGTTCATCGTGCCCGCTCGCCAGAAGGAACTGCTGCTGGCCAAGGACTTCGGCCGCTACGCCGATGCCAACGGCGACCTGGTGACCTGCTTCATCAGCGCCAACGACATCACCGGCGGCAACAGCGGCAGCCCCGTGATCAACGGCAACGGCGAGCTCATCGGCATCGCCTTCGACGGCAACTGGGAGGCCATGAGCGGCGACATCGCCTTCGAACCCGAGCTGCAACGCATGATCAGCGTGGACATCCGCTACGTGCTCTGGACCATCGACAAGTTCGCCGGTGCCCGCCACCTGGTCGACGAGATGACCGTGGTGGAGCGCAAGGACGCCGAGGCCAAGGCCCCCGCCACCGTGGCGCCGCCCGCACCCGTGCGCTGATCGGGCGCATCACCGCCCCGAACGGGCGCTTGGTCGTGCGAACGCATGATCGGGCGCCCGTTCGGCCATGGGGGCGGGCATACCTGCCCACACCCCCCTCACACCGCCCCGTGGATCGCTGCCATCCTGTCCGCGATGTGGTCGAACAGGTTCTTCAGCGGCTTCTCCACCATCATCTTGATGAAGGGGTTGATATCGCCGTTGAACACCTGCCATGCGGTGGTGATGCCATCGGCCTCCTGCAAATGCACGTCCAGCGTGAAGGGGAAGGGGCTGCGGTCGGTGGCCTTCATCTTCAGCAGCACGGGCGGTGTGCCGCCGTCGAGCGCCAGGCCGATGGTGGCCGCGCCCTGCACCTTGAACGAGCACGAGGCGCCGTCGCTCTTCCACTCGCTGATGCGGCCCTGCGGCAGCAACTGCTCGAAGTTGTTCATGTCCTGCAGGAAGGCGTACAGTTCCTGCGCGGGCTTGGCGATCGTCACCTGTTTGCTCTCGATGGTGGTCATGGCATGGTCGGTCTGGGTGCGCGGCCGGCACGGCGGGATCGGGATCAGGGGAGGGAGGGGCGTCAGGCTTGCACACCGCCCCATCCCGCCGGGTCCTTCCGCCATTCGTTCAGCGAGGCCAGGTCCTTGTCGGTGATGTAGCCGCTGCGCAGGGCCTGGTCCAGCAGGATGTCGTAGTTGGTGAGCGCGTGCAGGGGCACTGTTTCACGGGCGAACGCTTCGGTGGCCTCCGCGAACCCGTACGTGTAGATGCTCACCATGCCCTTCACCTCGCAGCCCGCCTGGCGCAG
>JAVFAQ010000386.1:0-2823 GCA_034002325.1 Flavobacteriales bacterium
GCCGCCCGTCATCCACGCGCTGGCCCAATTGATCGGATACATCAAGACCGGGGTGTTCGGGGACGCCCATGCCGTACAGGAATATCACCTGAAGACCGACGACGAGGTGGTCCGAGCATTGACCGCAAGCCTTCGGGAAAGAATAAATACCTATTACACCCTGCCGATGCTGGTCGAAAGCTATACGCTATCAAAGTTCCACTACAAAAAGGACCGGCACTACAACGACCTCTCAGCCTATTTCGGCATCGACTTCAATGCGTCCATTGAAAAGAAGCTGAACAGCCGCTCCCGAAAGGAGAAGATGGACTTCCAGCATCACTATGTCCACCTGTTCAACTACATGTGCAATGTCCTGTTCAATGACCTCCACTACGACCGGATATCCGACCCCCATCCGAAGCTGGGGGAACCCATCACCGAAAACATACACTTCTACCTGACCAAGCATTTCCCGCCCGCGCATCATGGGCGCCTTGCCGCCGACAAGGTCTTCAGGCATCAGTCCATCCTGGACCTCCTGGTGGACTTGGTTGAGGTGCTGTATTTCGATAAGCAGCCCGGGTACTTGGCGCAAGGGACATAGGCCCGCCCATTCCGCAGGAACGCCCGGCCCGGTGGCCCCGCAGGTGCTCGAGATCACGAAGGAGGGCTGGAAGTGACCGGGCGGCCCGGCGGGCTTTACCTTCAGCCCCATGTCCAACATCGACCTGATCATCGAGGAGCGCGCATCGGAGGTGGGCAACTTCTTGGTGGGCCGGCTGCTGCCCTTCCGCAAGAAACGGCTGGTGGGGCCCTTCTGCTTCATCGACCACATGGGCCCGGTGGTGAGCACGGACGGCACCGACTTCGACGTGCCGCCGCACCCGCACATCGGCCTCAGCACATTGACCTACCTGTTCGAGGGCCGCATCATGCACCGCGACAGCCTGGGCACGGCCGTGGAGATCGAACCCGGGCAGGTGAACTGGATGACCGCCGGCCGCGGCATCGTCCACAGCGAGCGCACGCCCGAGCACTTGCGCGGCCGCCCCAAGACCATGCACGGCATGCAGATCTGGGTGGCGCTGCCCAAGGAACTGGAGCAAATGGCGCCCAGCTTCCACCATAGCGACGCGCACGAGCTGCCCGCCTGGGAGCAGGACGGCGTACGCTTCAAGCTGATCGCCGGCGAGGCCTTCGGCCACCGGTCGCCCGTGCCGGTGCATAGCCCCCTGTACCTGCTGGAGCTGAAATGCGACGCGCCCTGCACGGTGGACATCGGCCACGGGCTCCATGGCGAGAGCGGCCTGTACATCCTGGACGGCGCGATCACCAACGAGGGGCACCGCTACACGCCGAAGCAGCTGCTGGTGTCCATGCGCCCCGAGCTATGCACCTTCAGGATGGAACCGGGCACCACGCTGTACATCTTCGGCGGCGCCCCCCTGCCGGAGGAACGGCTGATCCACTGGAACTTCGTGGCCAGCGACCGCGCCCTGATCGAGGCGGCCCGCCAACGCTGGGTGGCCCGGGAATTTCCGCCGGTGCCGGGCGAGACCGGGTTCGTGCCGCTGCCCGGCACCTGAGCCCCCTGCCCTACTCGAACACGGCCTTCAGCATTTCGCGCTCGCGCTCGGTCCATGTGCCGTTGCGGTAGTGCCGATCGAGCATGGTGCGGTGGGCCGTGCGGCCGCGCATGTCCTTCAGCACATCGATGGCCACGTTCGCCAGGCGGCGGTTGTTGCTCAGGGCGGCAGTGAACAGGTGGCCGGCCACGGCCTCGTTGCAATGGCCCAGGCGCTTCAGGGCCTGCATGGCGTTCTGCCGCGTGCGGAACTCGTGGCTCACGGTGGTGAGCTCCGCGATCCGGTCCAGCGCGGCGGCATCGCCCGTGTGGGCCAGCAGCTCCAGCCGTTCCACCCGCACGGCGTTGTCCAGCCCGTCCACCCCGTCCGTCGCGGCCAGGTAGCGGGCGCCGTGCTGCGGGAAGTCCGCCACCAACTTCTTCATCGCGGTGGCCAGCACGTCGTAGCTGCTGTCGGCCAGCATCACCTCCACGGCGGTGCGCAGCTCCTCGGGCACGGTGCGCAGGCCCTTGATCGCCGCGCGGCGCACCTCCACATCGCCGTCGGCCAGGGCGCGGCGCACCAAGGCACGGCTGTCGGGGTGGGGGTCGTTGGCCAGCTGGGCGGCCACCTCGCCCTTCACCGCGTGGAAGCGCTCGCGGCCGAAGGTTTCGATGAGCGTGGCGCGCTTCTCCTCCACGTCGGTGTCGCGCATGGCGGCCACGGCGTCCCACCGGTCGATCATGTGCGGGGCGTGCAGGGCCTGGGCGCGCAGCTCGGCGAAGGGCTTGGTGAAGGTGGTCCTCTTCAGGATGCGCGATCCGGGGTCGAACAGCACGAAGGCCACCTCACGGCCTCGGCCATCGGGCACGTCCACCGTGGTGATCGGGCCGTCCACCTCGGCGCGCAGGGCGTCGTGGGTGCCGTCGGTGTAATGCACCGCGAAGTCCACCGGCATGGCGAAGTAGCGCACCAGGTGGTCGCGCGCATGCACCTGCTGCACGGTGACGCGCGTGGCGCCGGGCACGGCCTCCCAGCGCACGGCGTAGTGCGGCTCGCCCCCGCGGTAGAGCCACTGGTCGAAGAACCGATGCGGCGTCAGGCCCAGGGTGTCCTGGAACGACTGGTACAGGTCGTTGGTCTCCACCAGGCCGTACGCGTGGTGCTTGAGGAAGTGGTTGATCACGCGCCGGAACTGGTCCTCGCCGAAGACGTGGAGCATCATGTCGATCACCGCGGCGCCCTTGGGATAGTGACGTGCGCTGCCGCTGATGGT
>JAVFAQ010000387.1:0-2822 GCA_034002325.1 Flavobacteriales bacterium
CCGGTGGTCCGTTTCTGGCCGTGGCCGATCTGGTGCATGCTGTGCGGCGGCCCGGTGGTGATGATGGCATCCACCGGACGGGTGGCGAGATGCTTCCGCAGCACGCGGACCGATGGCCTGACCCACCATACCCGGGCATCGGGGATGAAGTAGTTGCTGCGCACCCATAGCGCGAAGCGGTCGCGCCAGCCGGCCTTGCCGGTCTCGTTCAGGAAACCGGTCTGCACCTTTTCGCTCTGGGCGCGCCCGGTGAAGCGTTTGTACAGGCTGAAGGGTTCGACGATGGGCCGCTTGATCACCTCGAGCGTGGGCGACACATCGCGCTGCAGGGAGGGGTCGTGGGCGGTGAGCTCGGGGTCTTGCGGGGTGTAGATCACCGGTTCCCACCCGTGTTGGGGCAGGTACTTGGCGAGCTTCAGCCAGCGGTACACCCCCGCGCCGCCATTGGGCGGCCAGTAGTAGGTGATGATGAGCACGCGCTTCATCGGGCCCGGCGCTCGTCACGCACGGCCATGCCCAGGGCGGCCACCAGCAGCAGCAGCACCAGGGCGCTGGAGGCCATGGCGATGGGGCGCGAGCCGTTGAACGGCCGGCTCTCCACCCGGAATACGACGGTATGTTCGCCGGGGGGCACGGTGATGCCGCGCAGCACATAGTCCGCCCGGAAATGCCCCACGGGCCGGTCGTCGATGTACGCCTGCCAATCGGGGCCGTACCAGATCTCACTGAAGACCACCATGCCGCCCTGCGCGGAGCGCACCCGGTAGGTGAGCGCGTTGGTGGCATAGTGCGTCAGCTCCACCGTGGCGGTGCTGTCCGGTGCCACGCGCGCATCGCCCACGGCCGCCCGGTATCGCTCGTCCACCACGGCGGTGCGGCGCGGGTCGATGCGGCCCAGCTCGGCGATCTCGGTGTCGGCATCGGGCACCCAGCGCAGTTCGTCCACGAACCAGGCGTCGCCGTAGGCGAAGGGGTTGTTCAGCGGGGGCTGGTCGGGCGAGTAGGTGAGGTAGCGCGTGTTGAGCATGTTCAGCACGCCCTGTCGGGCCAATGCGCTGTCCAGGGCCACCATGCCGGGGTCGGTGCGCAGCACGCCGACCACCGCCTGCACCTGCGGCGCGATGTGGAACTCGATCAGTTCCTGGTAGCGTTTCAGTTTGGCGCCGTGGTAGCCGCCGATGCTGCGGTGGTAGTAGCTGGTGCGGGCGTCGTTGAACGGGTTGCCGATGTCGAGCACGCGGTAGCCGGCATGGCGGCGCAGGCTGCTGAAGCGCATGGCCAGTTCCTCCTCGGCCGGTATGCGCGTGGTGTTCCGTTCGGCCTTGAGCCGTTGGATGGCGGCCTGGTGATCGGTCTCGGCGGCGGGCGACCATTCCAATTCAAGGATGGCGCGGTCGGCGGCATTGGGGCTGTGGGGCCGGTCGTACTTCGCCTGGTCCACCCACTGCACGAACTGGCCACGCTCCTTGCCGTTGTGCAGGTAGCGTTTGTCCACGGCCCATCCGTCGATCAGGATCAACGCGCCCAGCCCGCCGGTGAGCACGCCCGCGCCCACCTTGCCGCGCCCGAAGAGCAGGATGAGCACGGCGCCGGCGGCCACGAAGGCCAGGCTGCGCAGCACGTCGGCGCGGAACAGGGCCACGCGCACGGTCTTGAGCTGGTCCACGAAGGCCACCACCTGGGCCTCCATGGCGGGGTCGTCCGCCTGGGCGGAGAAGGCCTGCCGCTCGTGGTCGCTGAGGAAGGAGAAGAGCGTATCGGGCATCACCGCCATCAGCAACAACAGGCCCAGCACGCTGCCCATGGCCCACAGCGCCCGCTTCTCGGTGGCCTTGTCCCAGCCGCCCGGCCCGCGCGCCTTCAGCAGGCGGTCCACATAGCGGATGCCCATCACCGGCGCCGCCAGGGCCACGATCACCAGGATGATGGTGACCGCGCGGAACTTGTCGTAGCCGGGCACATGGTCCAGGAAGAAGTCGGTCACGGGCATCAGGTTGCGGCCCCAGGAGAGCACCAGCGCCAGCAGCAGCGCGCTGAACAGGGCGTAGGTGAGGCCGTCGCGCATGACGATGAGGCCGGCGGCGAGGTAGCCCAGGAGCAACAGCCCGGAGAGCAGGCCGGCGTTGATGCCCATTACCGTGCCCTGCCCATCGGTGCTGAAGGGCGCCGCATTGCCGATGGCGATCAGCAGCACGAGCAGCACGGCGGATGACAGCAGCCACCAGCGGCCGGGTCCCTGCACGGTGAAGAGCATCAGCAGCATCAGCAGCACCACCACCCCGCCGATGTATTGCGGCCCGGCGGTGCTCAGCTGGTCGCCCCAGTACCGGTTCATCTGGGCCAGGTTCTGGTGGTAGCGGCGGTCGGCCGGGGCCAGCACCTCGCTGTCGTTGCCGATGTACGCCGTGTGGCCGCCCTTGATGTCGGGCACCAGGAAGGAGAAGCTCTCCTGCTTGCCGAAGCTGTACTGGGTCACGTAGTCGCGGTCCAGGCCCTTGGTGCCCAGCGCGGCGGCGGGGCTGCCGTCGGCGCGCACGGTGAGTTCACTGCGGCCGCGCGTGCTGTACTTCCCGTATTCGAGGGTGCTCCAGAGCAGGCCGATGTTGCACAGCAGGGCGAGCACCACCGCACCGGCGCCCACGGCGCTGCGCATGGCGAAGTCGGGCAGCCGCTTCTCGCGCCCGGCGCGCACCGCCTCGGCCAGCACGAAGAGCACCAGCAGGAAGCCGAGGTAGTAGGTGACCTGCACGTGGTTCATCATGATCTCCAGCCCCAGGAAGAGCGCCAGCAGCGCGCCGCCCAGCCACGACCGCCCGCGGTAG
>JAVFAQ010000388.1:0-2816 GCA_034002325.1 Flavobacteriales bacterium
GCGGCACCCACGGCGGCGACGATGCCGCCGATCAGGAACGGGGAGGTGCCCTTGGGCTCGCCCACCGAGAAGGGAAAGCGCGAGATGTGCTCCGCCTGGTCGCGCACGGTCACGAGCCCCACGAATTTGCCCGGCTGGGCAAAGTCGTATTCGAAGTTGATGGAGCCGTTGGGGTAGACCTTGGCGGGTATGTGCAGGATGGTGATGTCGTCCAGGTTGCCTTCGCCGCCTTCGGCCGCACCGGTGTCGCGGATGATGCGTACTTCGGTGGGCAGGGGACGCAGGGCTTCTTCGATGTAGTCCAGCGCCACGACGGTGCGCCCGGTGCCGGGAATGTCTTCGCAGAATTCCTTCTCCTGGGTGGCCTCGGGCTGGTAGCCGGTGAAGTGCATGGTGTAGGGGCCGATGGTGAGCTTGCAGATGTCGTCGGCCAGCGAGAGGCCGCCGTGGGCGTGGACGGCGCTGGTGTGCGGCAGGCCCGCGGCCAGGATCAGGCCGAGCAGGGCAGGTTTGAGTGTGCGTAGAAACATGTCGGATCCACCTATAAAAAAGAGTTGTTGTCGGGCCTGCGCCGGATCTTACCGCCTTCGGCGGGCAAATGCAGCCCCTGTCAGGGCCGCTTGCGGGTTTCCCGCCATTGCTGCACACGCTTGGATTTCATGAGCTTGTAACCCAGAAGCGTCAGGATCAGCAGGATGATCAGCGGACCCACGGCGGAGCGGAACAGTTGCGCGTAGTTGACCATCTGTACCCGCAAGGGATACTGGAAGCGCAGCGGCGGCTGGCCCTCGGCGGTGATGAGGACGGTGTACAGGCCCTGATCCAGCCCGGTCTCGGTGGAGATGACGCCATCCGGGTGGTAGCTCGCCGCGAGGTATTTGAGGGTCTCGTCCTCGGCCTCGCCGGTGCCGCGCGTCACGCGCACGCTGATGGGCATGTCGCGCAGGGCAGGATCGATCAGGTCCACCACCAGGTAGGTGTCGCCCACCGCGGGGATTTCGGTACAGTACTGGGCGGTGGGTTCGAACTGCGGCTGGTAGGCGCTCAGGTGCACCATGCTCTCGCCGATGCGGCGCACGCACGGGTCTTCTTCCAGGGAGACGTTGCCGTGCCCTGCCGCCGTGCCTGTGTGCAGCAGCGCCATCAGGACGAGGGCTGCAGCACCCGCCTGTTTCAGTTGTCTGACGATGGACGGGCAAGCCCGTCCGGATTGTGATGGTGCATGGTACACGTCCCGCCCCCTCGGCCACTTCCGTTCGATTCGTATCCGCCGGCCGCTCGCCGGGGTCGTTCCTGGGCCTGCGGCGGCAGCGCCGCCAGGAGGCGCGCAGGTTGCGGTTATCCGGGCCCGGGCGCTGGCGCGCGTGCGGGCGCATAAAAAACACCGATCCCCCTTGCCGTCTGTCGACGGGGGCGGATCGGTGTCATGTGTGAAGCTTACAGCTTGGTGAAGACCGGTATCACCGCTCCAGCGATGCTGTTGATGTTGCGATCGCCCGTGTCGCTCCAGGTCATCAGCAGGCCGCCAAACCGGCTCTCCGGGTCGCCCAGGAGCGCCATCAGCCGCTGTACTTCCCACAGCGCGTCCTTCGCTTCCATCTTGATCTCGCGCGTCTCTCCCGGTTGGATCGGGGTCTCGTTGTCAAACGACAGGCCGGTGGCCACCAACTCCTTCGGGTAGTTGCGATCCAGGTGCTTCAATCCCACCTTGTTGATGAATCTCACGCCCGCCGTGGTGAATTCGCCAATCCGGTAGGCAGCGTCGCCGCTGTTGGTCACCGTCATGGTCACCCGCAGCGCCCGCCCCGGTACATCGTAGTTGGCGTGCGTCACCTTGATCGCGATCGGGTTGGGTTTCACCGGCAGCGGGTGCACCTTCGATTCGCCCGCCTGGATCGGTACCGTGTACGGGTGCTTGGTCTCGGTGTAGCGGTAGCCTCCCCAGACGATCGCAAAGGTGGCGATCAGGACGATCCACGCCACTTTCCGATCCATGGGATCCAGCAGCAGCTCGTCTCCGAATGCCAGCAGTACCCGGCTGCGCGGCAGGAACATGGGCCGGGCAACGTAGTAGCCAATCCAGAAGATCCCCAGTCCCAGCCATACGGCGTGCCAGAATATGCCGTTGCTGAAGTTGAAGGTCTCGGTGTCGATGGTCTCTCCCGTCAGCAGCTTGACCGGGTTCACGAAGTCGTCCCAGCTGCCCGTGATGTTCATCCATGCCGCAGGCCCCGCAATCGGGCCGGCATCCTTGATGTTCACCATGGCGTGCATGTGGTGGCGCCCAGGAATACGGGCCTTGAGCTTGACTTCGAATGCGTAGTCCCGTCCAATCTCCATCGGGCCCGAGATCATGGTGGGCTCGCCGTTGAGCTTGGTCGACAACCGTACGAATACCGGGCTCGGGCTGCCCACGTTGAAGAAGGCCCGTCCAGGCTTGCCCACCGCGCGCGGCCAGTCTTCGGCCAGGTGGAATTTGCCGGTCATGCTCGCCAGGTCGTTGACCTTGGTGGTCTCCGGCCCCCATTTCATGTCGTACCACTGGATGGTGCGCATGCGCAGGAACGGTTCCTGGGAACGCTCGCCATGAGCCGACGCCGGGGCGATGTCAAGCGCGCTCAGCGCCAGGGTCGCCAGTCCGTACAGGCCTACTACGCTCAGCTTGAGCAGGTGTCTTGCGTTCATTATTTGATCCCCTCCGGAAAGCCTTCTTCGCCGAATGCGGTGACGTCGTTCTTCATGCTGACGCGCCCGCGCGGGCCTTTCACGTAGTAGAACGCGGTGCAGTACAGTTTGCCAAAGTACCACCATACCGT
>JAVFAQ010000389.1:0-2816 GCA_034002325.1 Flavobacteriales bacterium
GCGCAAGGGCTTCATAGTGCTGGATGTGGACGGCATCGTACCTGATAACTCGATCGGTGGGTCGGGTTGTGGTGCCTTCGAGGATTTTATTGGAATAGTGCGCAAGGGCACCATAGGAATGACATTCGGCCCCGACGGATCCATGTACATCTATGGCTCCTACCACGGCTACTCCGACGGCACCACCAATGACCCCACCCAGCGCTTTGTAAGCCGCCTCTACGGCCTGGACGTGGGCGTGCGCGAGCACGAGCAAGCGCGCATGGCGGTGTACCCCAACCCATGCCTTCGGCAGGCAGGCCCTGCGAGTTCGCACATAACTGTGGAATTGGAGGAGATGCCCATACAAGGCATGTTGCTCCTGCGTGATGCGCTGGGGCGGGAGGTGGCGCAACAGCGCGTAATGGGCTACCAGAACACGGTGCCGTTGCATGGGCTTGGTGGTGGGGTGTATGTGTTGGAATTGTGGGAGGGTGGTGAGCGAAGAGCCGCGCAACGGGTGGTGGTGCAATAACCCCGTTGCCATCCGCCCGCGATCCGGTATCATTGTGGTCGATCCGGCCCACCATGACCGAGGACCCCGCCCGCCGCGTGCTGCTGCGTTTCCTCTCCCGGCTGGGGCAGGCCGAGCTGGCCGCCGGCAACGCCACCGCCCTGATCGAGCGCGACCTGGGCCTCATTGCACGGCAGCACGGCGTGGAGAAGATCACCATCTCGGTGCTGCCCACGGTGATGTTCATCCAATACGACGACGGCGACGACCACACCATGCGCATGTCGTTGGGCCCCTACCGCTCCGGCGCCTTCCGCTTCGACCAGGTGGAGGGCGTGCTGCAGATCGCCCGCGACGCCCGCAACGGCCGCCTGGGCCCCGCCGAGGGCCTGCGCAAGCTGGACGCCATCTGGCGCATGAAGCACCGCTACGGCGACCTGGGCTTCGTGGTGGGCTATCTGATCACCACCGTGGGCCTGGGCCTGATGCTGCGCCCCACCTGGGAGGCCCTCGGCGTGGTGTCCGTGCTGGGCCTGGTGTGCGCCCTGCTGCTGGTGGCCGTGCGGCGCCAACCGGCATGGAACGCGGTGACGCCCGTGGCGATCTCGTTCATCCTGGCCGCCTTGACGGGCGTGGGCTACCGCCTGGGCGTGCAGGCCCCCGCCATGGACCTGCTGATACCGCCGCTGATCGTGTTCCTGCCCGGCGCCACGCTCACCGTGGCCGTGGTGGAGCTGGCCTTCGCCAACGTGGTGAGCGGCGCCACCCGCCTGGTGGCCGGCTTCGCGCAATTGGTGCTGCTCTCCTTCGGGCTGGTGGTGGGGCTGGCCACCTACCACGGCCCCGTGCCCGCGACCGTGGCCCCCGAGCCCTTGCGCATGGCCTGGTGGCTGCCCTGGCTGGGGGTGCTGCTCTTCGCCGTGGGCCTGCACCTGTTCAAGAGCAGCCGCCAGCGTTCCTTCTGGTGGATGCTGCTCACCATGGGCATGGCCTACCTGGGCCAATCGGCCTCGGGGCTGGTGCTGGCCGGGCCCGCCACCGCCTTCTGCGGCGCGGTGCTGATGACCGTGACGGCCCTGCTGATCGAATACCGCCTGAAGGGGCCGCCCGCGCTGATCACCTTCCTGCCCGCCTTCTGGCTGCTGGCCCCCGGCGCGTTCGGCCTGGTGAGCGTCACCGGCCTGGCCACCGCCCAGGGCACCGCCGGCGGCGTGCTGGTGCTGCTCTTCACCCTGGTGGCCATCGCCACGGGCTGCCTCGTGGGCGCGTTCATCTACAGCGGCCTGCTGCACGTGCGCCGCGTGTACTGGTGGAAGCGCGATGCCATCACCCGCACCACCATGGTGGGGCCGCCGGAAGGGCCGGCCGGGCCTTGAGCGTACTGACAACGGTCAATGCCGTCCGGGCGTCGGGGCCTACCTTCGCCGCCATGATGCCGTGGGCCTTCCGCTTGTTCGCCGTGTACTTCGCGGCGGTGGTGGCCGCACCGGGCGTGCTCTTCGTCCGGTTCGAGGCGCGCCGGGGCTACATCGAACGCGAGCTCTGCGTGCAACGCGACGTGATGGAGGGCATGCGCACCTGCCACGGCGAGTGCGTGCTCGCCAAACAGTACAAGGCCCTGGAGCACGAGGCCGAGGAGGGCTTCCCGGTGGAACGCATGGTGCGTTACGAGCCGGTGGCGGGGCCCGAGGAAGAGGCCGGCGCCTTCGTGCTGCCGGTGGTACCCGTGTGCTGGGCCGACACCGACCCCGTCCTGCACGACGGCTTCGGCGGCCGCGTGGAGCACGTGCCGCGGGGCTGATCGCCGATGGCGCGCCTCCCCATCCCGCCACGCCGGGACCGGACGCGCGCACCGTTCCGTGATCATCCCGCCCTTCCACAGGGGCCAACCCACCACCACCATGAGACCCGTATTGGCCGCATGGCTGATGCTATGCGCACCCTTGGCCGCCGAGGCCTGCGACGTGTGCGGCATCTTCCTCGGCGTGCAACCCAACGACCGTCGCAGCAACATCGGCCTGTTCTACCGCAGCCGGGTGATGCAGGGCACCACGCAGGTGCCGCTCACCTCCAACCTGCTGGTGAAGCACGGCGACCACGTGCCCCAGGGCACCCCCTTCCGCGAAGTGCCCATGACCGAAATGGTCAACGTGGCCGAGCTGCGGGCCGACCTGCGCCTCAACGACCGCTTCTTCCTGCTCGCCAGCCTGCCCCTCACCAACACCTACCGCGGGGTGAACGGATACCGGCAGCTGGACGCCTACGGCCTGGGCGACCCCTATCTGATGCTCCGCTACCAGCTGGCCAACACGCGCGCCTACCA
>JAVFAQ010000390.1:0-2795 GCA_034002325.1 Flavobacteriales bacterium
GGGCGTGGCCCTCGGGGCCGCCCGCCGGCCGCTTCAACGGTGCGGCCGGCGGGCGGGTTCGGGGGTCATCGGCTGCGGACCAGCACTTCGTCGATCATGCCGTAGGCCTTGGCCTCCTCGGCCACCATCCAGTAGTCGCGGTCGCCGTCCTTCTCCACCTTGTCGAAGGGCTGGCCGCTGTGCTGGCTGATGATGTCGTAGAGCTCTTTCTTCAGCTTGACGATCTCGCGCACGGTGATCTCCATGTCGATGGCCTGGCCCTCGGCGCCGCCCATGGGCTGGTGGATCATCACGCGGCTGTGCTTCAGGGCGGTGCGCTTGCCCTTGGCCCCGGCGCACAGCAGCACGGCGCCCATGCTGGCGGCCATGCCGGTGCAGATGGTGGCCACGTCGGGCTGGATGTACTGCATGGTGTCATAGATCCCCAGCCCCGCGTACACCCCGCCGCCGGGGCTGTTGAGGTAGATCTGGATGTCCTTCTTGGCGTCCACGCTCTCCAGGAAGAGCAGCTGGGCCTGGATGATGTTCGCCACCTGGTCGTTGATGCCCGTGCCCAAGAAGATGATGCGGTCCATCATCAACCGGCTGAACACGTCCATGGCCTGCACGTTCAGCTGGCGCTCCTCCAGGATGTAGGGCGTCATGGAGGTGGTGAGGCGCCCGGCGTAGCTGTGCAGGGCGCTGCTGCTGATGCCGCGGTGCTTCACGGCGTACTTGTCGAACTCGTCCTTGGGGTACATGGCGCTTGGTCAGGTTTTGGGGCGGGCCAGCACTTCGTCGAGCAGGCCGTAGGCCTTGGCCTCGGCGGCCGTGAACCAGTGGTCCCGGTCGCTGTCCTGCTCGATCCGTTCGTAGGGCTGCCCCGTGTGGTGGCTGATGATCTCGTAAAGTTCCTTCTTCACCCGCAGGACCTGCTCCACGGCGATCCGCATGTCGCTGGCCTGGCCGCGGGTGCCGGCCAGGGGCTGGTGGATCATCACGCGGCCGTGGGGCAGGGCGCTGCGTTTGCCCTTGGCGCCGGCGCACAGCAGCACCGCGCCGAAGCTGGCGGCCATGCCCGTGCACAGGGTGGACACGTCGGGGTTGATGTACTGCATGGTGTCATGGATCCCCAGCCCCGCGTACACCCCGCCGCCGGGGCTGTTGATGTACAGCTGGATGTCCTTGTGCGCGTCCACGCTCTCCAAAAAGAGCAGCTGGGCCTGGATGATGTTCGCCACCTGGTCGTCGATGGCCGTGCCCAGGAACAGGATCCGGTCCATCATCAGCCGGCTGAACACGTCCATCTGCGCCACGTTCAGGCGCCGCTCCTCGATGATGTACGGGGTGATGGCCGTGACGTAGCCGTGCAGGGTGTTGCCGCTGATGCCGCGGTGCCGCACCGCGTACTTGTGGAACTCGTCCGGGGGGAACATGGCCGGTGCGGGTCAGATGGACCGGGCCAAGTTTACGAACTGCGCATGCCCCATGCGTTGCTCCTTGGGGCTGAGCAGGGTCTTGAAGTGGACGGTGAGCTTCTGGTCCACGATGCTGTCGCGCATGCGGCGCACCTGCTCCTGGTCGCTGAGGATGCGCGCCATGGTCTTCTGCAACTGCTCGCCTTCGGGGGCGGGCATGCCGTACTGCATGAACTGGTCGGTGATGTACCGCTGGGCGAAGGCCTGGATCTCCTCGGCCTTGGCCTCCAGGCCGAACTTCTCCAGCACGCGGTCCTCCACCAATTGGTGCTTCAGGCCCTCGGCGTATCCGGTGTAGCCCTCCTCGACCTGTTCGGCGGTGATCGGTTCCTTGCTGGTCTCCTGGACCCAGCGCTTCAGGAAGGCGTCGGGCAGTTCGGGCCGGGCGTTCTCCAGCAGCTTCTTCATCACCATGCGCTTGAACAGGCGCTCGCCCTCGCGGCGGAACATGCTCTCCAGGCCCTCCTTCACCTTGGCGCGGAAGCCGGCCTCGTCCGCCACGGCGTCCTTGCCGTAGACGCGGTCGTAGAGTTCCGGGCCCGGCTCGGCCCGCCGCATGTGCTTGATCTCGGCGATGCGGAACAGGAAGTTCCCCGCCAGGTGGTGTACGCGCTCGTGGTCCACGCCCAGCATGCGCGCCAGGTCGTCGTGGTCGCGGGCCACCTTGTGCGGGTCCACGGTCACCTCGTCGCCCACGGCCTTGCCGGTGAGGGCGGCGCGGGTGTCGGCGTCATCGAGGAACTCCAGGCTGATGGTGGCGCGGTTGAAGATGCCGCCCTCCTGGATGCCGCCCTCGGCGTTGAGCTCGATCATGTCGCCGATGAGCATGTCCTTGTCGCCGCTGGTCCCGGCGTCCTCCAGCCGGCCGAAGCGGCGGCGCATGTCGTCGATCTCCTGGTCCACCAGGGCATCGTCCACCTCCACCACGGGCATCTCCACGCCCAGGCGGTCGCTCAGCTCCACGTCGAACTCGGGGGCCAGGCCGATGTCGTAGGCGAACTCCAGGTCGGCCGGCTCGTCCCAATTGTTGCCGTCCGGCCCGGGGTGGGGCAGGGGCTGGCCCAGCACGCGCAACTTGTGCTCTTCGAGGTAGTGGCGCAGGTGCTCGTCCACCAGGCGCTCCACCTCGTTGATCAGCACGGCCTTGCCCACGCGCTTGCGGATGATGGCCATGGGCACCTGGCCGGGCCGGAAGCCGGGCAGGGACGCGCTCTTGCGCTGGTCCTTCAGCGCCTTCTCCACGCCGGGGGCGTAGTCTTCGGGGGGGAGCTTCACCTTCAGCCGGGCGGTGAGCGTGCCGGTGTCTTCGCGTTCGATGTTCATGCTCTCGGGCCGGCA
>JAVFAQ010000391.1:0-2784 GCA_034002325.1 Flavobacteriales bacterium
ATCACCTGGTGGGCGAACAGGTTGCGGCACATGGCGATGAAGGCGGCCACGTTCTGCTTGCGGCCCTTCTCCACCAGCTGCTCCATGCCCTGCATCCAGGCATCGAACTCGGCGGTGCTGCGCCCCCCGGCGGGGAAGGCGGCCACCGCGGCGAAATAGTCCCGGAAGTGCGGGAAGGCGTCGAAGCGCTTCTTCTGCATGAAGTTGGCCACGTCGATCACGCGCCGCTGCCGGGCCGCGTCCAGGAAGCCGCCGTTCCACACGGGCGTGAAGGTCCGCTCCATGAAGGCGCGCCCCTCCTTCTTGTCGGCGTCCACCATCAGGGTGTTCACATCCTGGAGGAAGGCGGCGGGCTCGGTGGAAAAAGGCTTCACCTGCGCCCACGCCAAAGCGGGCACGAGCGCGAGCAGCAGTGCCGCCAGGGCGGGCATGCCGGTGCGGGGGAAGGGTCGATGGGGCGCGCGGGGGGGTCCTTGCATGGTCCGGTGTCCGGTGGTTCAGGCCGGTTTTCGGCAACCGAGCAGGGCCCAGTCGCCGTCCTGCGAACGCTCCGCGATGACGAGCCCGTGCTTCTTGGCGCTTTGGGCCAGCATATGGCGGTCCTCCGGGGTGAAGCCCCCGAGGAAGAGGGCGCCACCGGGCCGCAGTGACCGGCCGAAGCGGGGCATGGCGTCGAGCAGGACGTTGCGTTCGATGTTGGCCAAGATAAGGTCGAAGGAACGGCCGTCCAGGGCGCTGGCGTCGCCCTTTTCCACGATCGTCCGCTCACATCCGTTGAGCCGGGCGTTGTGGCGCGCGTTGTCCACGGCGCCGTCCTCGTTGTCCACTGCCAGCACGTGGCGTGCGCCGCGCTGCTCGGCCAAAAAGGCCAGCACGCCGGTGCCGCAGCCCAGGTCGCACACGTCCTTGCCTTGCAGGTCCAGCGGCAGCATGGCGCGCAGCATCAGGCGGGTGGTGGCGTGGTGGCCGGTGCCGAAGGCCATGCGCGGGGTGATGATCAGTTCATGGGCGAAGCCCGGCACGCTGGGGTGGAACTCGGCGCGGATGCGGATGTCACGATCGATCTCCACTGGCCGGAAGCTCCGCTCCCACTCGGCGTTCCAGTTGCGCGGCGCGATCCCCTGGCTGGTCCAGCTCACGCTCACGTGCGGGTCGCGCAGGGCCATGAGCCCGTCCAGCGCGGCGGGGTCGAAGCGGTCGGTGGGGATGTAGGCGCGCAGTTCGCCGGTATCGCCCATGCGGTCGGTGTGGCCCTCCACGAAGGAGTCGTAGCCGATCTCGGCCAGCTCCACCATGAGGATCTCGCGCCAGGGCAGCGCCGGGGCGATGAGGAAGGTGATCTCGGTGTAATGCACCATCTGGCTCTTGGGTCGGGGGCAGTCGCAGCGGGCGCCGGGCGGCCTATGCGCCGGCGATGCGGGCGATCTCCAGGAAGGGGCCGGCCTGCAACGAGGCACCACCGATGAGCCCGCCGTTGATGTCGGCATGGCCGAAGAGGCCCGCCGCGTTGCCGGGGTTGCAGCTGCCGCCGTAGAGCAGGGGCACGGCCTGGGCCACGTCGCCCACCAGGCCCCGCAGCAGGCCCCGGATGTGGGCGTGCATCTCCTGGGCCTGTTCCGGGCTGGCGGTGAGGCCGGTGCCGATGGCCCACACCGGCTCGTAGGCCACCACCATGCGGGCCATGGCGGCGGCGTCCAGGCCGCCCAGGGCCGTTCCCACCTGCCGCTGCACCACCTCGAAGTGGCGCCCCGCCTCGCGTTCGGCGCGCAGCTCGCCGCAGCAGTAGATGGGCGTGAGGCCCGCCTCGAGCAGCGCCGTCACCTTGCGGGCCACCACGGCATCGGTCTCATTGTAATACTGACGGCGCTCGCTGTGGCCCACGATCGCCGCGCCCACACCGATGCTCTTGAGCATGCCCACGCTCACCTCGCCGGTGAAGGCGCCGCTGGCCGCCTCATGGCAGTTCTGGGCGGCCACCACCAGGCGGGTGCCCCGTGCCCGGTCGGTGGCCTGCGCCAGGAAAGGGAACGGCGGGGCCACCACCACGTCCACGCCCGGCGGAAGCCCATCGGCCTCGCGCACCAGGTGGGCGATCAGGTCCAGGGCCTCGCTCCTGTCCTTGTGCATCTTCCAGTTCCCTGCAACGATCGTTCTCATGCGCACCTGCCCGGATGGTGATGGGCCGGGACAAAGATGGCGATGCCGCGGGGAGCGCCCCGGCGAAGGTCCGCCGTACCTTTCCTCACCCCCTTCCCATGCCCTCCCCCGCACGGCCCCCGGTCCATCGGCCCCTTCGCCGCGCCATCCGCTGGGCCGTGCTGCTCACGGGCGGCTGGCTCCTGCTCTCGCTCGTGGTGGACCGCGTGGTGCGGCACCGCCTGGAGCGGGCGGCGCAGCAGGCCGCCGGCGGGTCGTACACGGTGCGGCTGGGCCAGGTGCGCGCCCATCTGCTGCGGGGCTCGGTGGAAGTGCGCGACGCCTCGCTCCACTTCGACAGCCTGGCCCTGGACAGCCTGCTGCGCGGCAGCCGCGCGGGCCTGTTGCGCGTGCATGCCGATCGCATCGCGTTGCAGGGCCTCTCCTACTGGCGGCTGCTGCGCCATGGTACCGTGGCCATGCGGGCCATCGACATCCAGGCGCCCACCATCGTCCATTTCATGCCACCGCCACACGCGGCCGCGGACAGCACCACGGCCGACACCGCCTCCGAGGCGATGCCCCTGATCACCGTGGACACCCTTCGGATCATCGCGGCCCGCGGGGGCACGAACGACCTCAGCGGGC
>JAVFAQ010000392.1:0-2784 GCA_034002325.1 Flavobacteriales bacterium
GCCCACGCCGTAGGCCACGTGCATGGTGACGTAGGCCAGCACCAGCCAGGCCCACCCCGGCCAGCGCCCTTCCCGTGCCGTGATGCCCAGGGATGCGAGGCCCAGAACGACGAGGTAGATGCCCACCGTGCCCAGCCAGGCCCAGCGCGCCCATGGCCACCAGACCGCGGCCACCGCGCCGGCCACCAGCCCGAGCACGAACAGCGGGGGAACGAACTGGCGCAGGGTGGCGGGCCGGCCCAGCTTGATGTTCACCAGCGGCTTGAACATCCCGTACTCCCGGTACATGCGCCAGAGCTTGCCGATGCGGTCGCGTGCATAGTATCGGATGCGCACCTGGGGCAACAGCACGATCCTTCCGCCGGCGCGGCGGATGCGGCCGTTGTGCTCATCGTCCTGGTTGCGGATCAGCTCCTCATCGAAGAACCCGATCCGGTCGAAGAGCGAGCGGCGGAAACAGCCGTACGGCACGGTGTCCACCTCACGTTCCGCGCCGGTGCCGATGCGGAACATGGCGTTGCCCACGCCCAGCGGGCTGCTCAAGGCGCGTGCGATGGCCCAGGCCTCATGGCCCGCATTGGCCGGCCGGGTCTCCCATACGCCGCCCACGTTGTCCGCCCCGGTGCGTTCCAGGGCGTCCACGAGCACCTCCACGTAGTCGTCCGGGTAGCGGCTGTGGGCGTCCATGCGCACGATGTACGTGCCGTGCGCCGCACGGATGGCCGCGTTCAACCCATGCGGCACCACGCCGGCCGGGTTGTGGACCATGCGCACCCGGGGATGCGCCACCGCGAGCCGTTGCACGATGGCGGCCGTACCGTCCGTACCGGGCCCCACGGCCACGATCACTTCCACGGCGTGCCGGGTGCGTTGGGCCAGCGCGTCGGTCACGGCCTGCTCGATGAAGGCCGCCTCGTTGCGGCAGGGCATGACAATGCTCACCATGCGGTCGATGGGGTCCAAGTGGGCGAAGATCGGGTGAATGCACCCCGCCCACCGCTCCCACCCCCCCACCGCCGCTCATCCATATCGTCCCGGGCGCGCCCGCATTCCGTCTATCTTCGGCGCCGCAGACCAACAGCAACGATGGACTTCTTTCAATGGCACTGGTGGGCGGGGGTGGCGATCCTGCTGTTCATCGCCGAGATCTTCGCGCCGGGCTTCTGGCTCTTCTGCATCGGCGTGGGGTGCATCGGGGGCAGCGTGGCCGCCGCGCTCGACCTGTCGTCCAACGTGCAGCTGCTGGTCTTCAGCATCATGACCCTGGTGGCCTTCCTCACCATTCGCCCGCTGCTGATGAAGCGCATGTGGAAGGAACCCGCCGTGCTCACCAACACCGATGCCCTGGTGGGCCAGCGCGGCCGGGTGACGCAGGACTTCGAGCCGGGCCTGCGCCTGGGCCGCGTGGCCGTGGGCGGCGACGATTGGCGCGCCGAGTGCACCACCGACACCGCCCTGCGCACCGGTGACATCGTGGAAGTGGTGCGCGTGGACAGCAACACCCTGATCGTGAAACCCATCGAGCATGCCGGCTGAGAACTCCCGGTCATCCGTTGTCCGCCTGCCCGCCGGTAGGCAGGGCTTCCGACCTCACCTCCTGACAACCTGCCTGCCAACAGGCTGACAACTGACAAACGGCAGGCTGACGACCCCCACCCCAACCATCAACCCGACCAACCCATGAGCAGCGGCTTCTTCGTACTGGTATTACTGGCCATCTTCGTGGCGTTCATCGTGGCCAAGGGCCTGCGCATCGTGCAGCAGAGCGAGGCCATGGTGATCGAGCGCCTGGGCAAGTTCCACAAACTGCTGGCCCCCGGCATCAACATCATCATCCCGGTGGTGGACAAGCCGCGCGAGATCATCTTCCGCTTCAGCCGCGAGCTGCCCGACGGCAACAAGTACGTGCAGTTCACCAAGAAGGAACGCATCGACCTGCGCGAGACGGTGTACGACTTCCCCAAGCAGAACGTGATCACCCGCGACAACGTGGGCACCGAGATCAACGCGCTGCTGTACTACCAGGTGATCGACCCGGTGAAGGCGATCTACGAGATCGAGAACCTGCCTTTGGCGATCGAGAAGCTCACGCAGACCACGTTGCGGAACGTGATCGGTGAGCTGGACCTGGACGAGACGCTCACCAGCCGCGACACGATCAACGCCAAGTTGCGCCAGATCCTGGACGAGGCCAGCCACAAGTGGGGCGTGAAGGTGAACCGCGTGGAGCTGCAGGACATCAACCCGCCGCGCGACATCCGCGAGGCCATGGAGAAGCAGATGCGCGCCGAGCGCGACCGCCGCGCGCAGATCATCGATGCCGAGGGCAGCAAGCGCGCCATGATCCTGGAGGCCGAGGGCGTGCAGCAGAAGCAGATCAACGAGGCCGAAGGCCAGAAAGGCGCCCAGATCCTCGAGGCCGAGGGCGATGCCCAGGCCCGCATCCGCCGCGCACAGGGCGAGGCCGAGGCCATCCGCTTGGTGACCGAGGCCATCAAGGGCGCCAATGCCGACCCCGCCAACTACCTGATCGCCATGAAATACCTGGACACCCTCCAGGAGATGACCAGCGGCAAGGACAACAAGGTGATCTACATGCCCTACGAGGCCACCGGCGTGCTCAGCAGCGTGGGCGGCATCAAGGACATGCTCGATGCCAGCCGCAAGCTGAACGGTTGAGCGGTCGAGTGACCCCGCGCGGCGGGCACGTCATAAGGTCCACTGACAACCTCTTACACCTTTACACCATGATCGACCAGATCCTCTATTCCCTCAAAGTCAAGG
>JAVFAQ010000393.1:0-2752 GCA_034002325.1 Flavobacteriales bacterium
CAAGGTCGACCCTTGGGGTCGACGCTTCAGGTGGCCCATATGAAGATCGCGTGAGCACTTGCGGACATCCTTCCATGATGACAATCATCCTTTCAAATACCCCTACCCGCCCCCTTCGCCCAGCCAGAACAGCCAGGGCAGCAGCGGCACCAGGTCCTTCAGTTCGGTGCGCAAGGTCTTCAGGGCGCTGCCCATCTGGTTCTCCACGGTCTTGATGGAGATCCCCAGCCGCCCGGCGATCTCGTGGTACTTCAGGCCCTCGTAGCGGCTCAGCTTGAAGACCTTCCGCCGCTCCTCGGGCAGCGCTTCAATGGCCGCCTGCACGCGGGCGATGCGTTCGCTGTGCTCGTCCTCGGTGCGGGCCTCTTCCGTGGGCCGATCATCCGACTCCTCGTTGAGCACGCGCATGCGGCCGCCGGCCTTCACGGCGTTGAGGCAGCGGTTGCGCACGGAGGCGTAGAGATAGGCCTTCACGCTGGTGGTGATGTTCACCTTTTCGCGATCGAGCCAGAGGCGGAAGAAGAGGTCCTGCACCAGGTCCTCGGCCTGGGCGGCGTCCTTCACATAGCCCATGGCGAAGGCGCAGAGCGGCCGGTAGTGCAGGCGGAAGAGGGCCTCGAAGGCGGAGCGGTCACCGGCGGCGATGGGGGCGAAATCCATGGGACGCCCCGAAAGTAGCCGGGGAACCGGCAGGACCTTGCCCGTTCGTACTTCGGATGCGCTGGCCGGGGTGGCCATCCGGCGGAAAGGGCCGGCACAGGAAGCGGTCCGTTCCTCACAGCGCCCCCCTCACGGCACCCGCACCAAGCGGAAGTCCATGCGCCGGTCGCCCGCCTCGCCGTCATCGATCCAGGCCCGGAGGGTGTCCCCGTTCACGGTGTAGCCGATCCGTCGGGGGAAGTCATGCTCGGGGTTCGCGAAGGTCCAGCCGCGGTCATCGGCGGCTATGCGCACGAAGCTGGTGATGCGCCCCGGGGCCGTGGCGGCGAGGTAGACCCAGCTACCGGCGAAACGCATCAGCCGGACCTGCTCGGTGCTCACGACGCGGCCGTCCTGGTGCATGGTGGCCGCGCCCGCATAGGTGGAATCGTCCATCCGGGCCCATTCCTCCGTGTACGTGCCGTTGCCCACTTCGCCGGTCCACCGGCCCACGAGCTGCCCCGGCCAGGGGTCGGCCGCGCCCGGGCCGGGGCCTGTGCAGGCGGTGGCCAGGACCATGGCGGCGGCGGGCAGGGACCTCATCGGGCAGGGGCGATCGGAATGTGCGGCTGAAGGTACACGCACGCGGGTCCCCGGCCCTCGTCGTCCCGGGCACCCCCTTCGTCGCGCCCCCTGTGCAGGCGGTGCATGCCCGGCAACCCGCGCGCTCCCGTGCGCGTACACCCGCGCTGATGTCGCGGGCGGGGACACATCAGGCGTTGCGGCGAAGGGCCTTGCCGGCCATGGCGATGATGGCCCTGGCCCCGACGGCCGCGCATGCCACCCACATGAGCGGCGGCGAGATCCTCTGGGAGTGCCTGGGCGGCCAGGAGTACCGCATCACCATGGTGATCTACCGCGACTGCGCGGGGATCGAGGTGGACCCGAGCTACGACCTCGTGCTGCAAAGCCCCTGTGCGCAGGGCGGCACCATGACCGTGTACCTGGATTCCTTCCGGGAGCTCTCCCAGCTCTGCGATGCCGAGCTGCCCAACAGCACATGCAACGGCGGCACGTTGGCGGGCATCCAGGAGTACGTGTACACCGGCACCGTGCAACTGGCGCCGTGCGACAGCTGGACGATCTCGTACACGATCATCTACCGCAACGATGCGATCGTGAACCTGCTGAACCCCGGCCAGCAGCGCACCTACATCAAGGCCGAGATCAACACCGCGGCCATGGGCTGCAACGATTCGCCGCGCTTCACCAACACGGCGATCCCCTTCGTGTGCATGGGCTATCCGGTCACGTACAGCTTCGGCGCCTACGACCCCGAGGCCGACTCGCTGAGCTACGAGCTGATCCCCGCGATGGGCCTCTACGGCGTACCGCTCGCCTACGTGGCGCCCCACAGCGGAAGCCAGCCGATCCCCGGCCTGGTGCTGGACCCCGTGACCGGCGAGGTGCAGTTCACAATCAACGCCATGGGCAACTGGGTGGTGGTGGTGAAGGTGCACCACTGGGTGGACGGCCAGCACACCGGGTCGATCATGCGCGACATGCAGTTCGTGGCGATCCCCTGCGCCAACATGCCGCCCGATCCCGCCACGGGTACGATCGAGCAATTGCAGGGCGCCACGCAGACGGGGCCCCGCGCCATCACCGTGTGCGGCTCGGGCGCCTTCTGCTTCCCGCTCACCATCAGCGATCCCGACGCGGACAACGTGCTCACCGCCTTCAGCAACGTGGACCTCAGCCTGCCCGGCGCCACCTTCAGCTACACCGGCACCAACCCGATCACCGCGCAGGTCTGCTGGACCGCCACCCCGGGCATCGCGGGCATCTTCCCCTTCATCGTGAACGTGAACGACGGCGCCTGCCCGGTGCCCGCCTTCCAGACGTACATCTACGCCGTGACCGTGCTGGACGGCCTCCACGCCGAGCTGACCACCACCGCCGAAACGTGCAGCGGGCTGGCCGACGGCACCATCGCGGTGGAGGTGACGGCCGGCACCGCACCCTTCACCTACGCCTGGAGCGACGGCAGCACGGGCCCCGTCCTCACCGCCGGGCCGGGCACCCATTCCGTGCAGGTGACCGATGCCCTCGG
>JAVFAQ010000394.1:0-2745 GCA_034002325.1 Flavobacteriales bacterium
ACGCCGAGACCGGCGAGGTGCGCAGCGGGCAGAACGAGAAGCAGAAGGGTTTTACCTATTGCCTGATCAAGTTCGACGGGGTGACCAACGAGAAGCTGGGCGACCCCCTGGGCTACGGCCGCATCGAGTACGCCTACCACCTGATGGCGCGGGCCTGCGGCGTGGCGATGATGCCCTGCCGCCTGCTGGAGGAGAACGGCCGTGCGCACTTCCTCACCCAGCGCTTCGATCGCGTGCGCGACGACCAGGGCCGCACCCACAAGCTGCACATGGCCACGCTCTGCGGCATCGCCCACATGGACTATAACCAGCCGCTGGCTCACAGCTACGAGCAGGCCTTCGCCGTGATGCGCCAGCTGGGCCTGCCCTACCCCGCGGCCGTGGAGCTCTTCCGCCGGATGTGCTTCAACGTGATCGCCATCAACTGCGACGACCACACGAAGAACACCTCCTTCCTGATGGACCCGCAGGGCGAATGGCACCTGGCACCGGCCTACGACGTGACCTACGCCTACAACCCCAAGAGCCTATGGCTGCGGCAGCACCAGATGAGCGTCAACGGCAAGCGGCAGGACATCACCCGCGCCGACCTGCTGGCCGTGGCCAAGGCGATGAACATCCGCAAGGCGGAAGCGATCGTGGACGAGGTGAAGGCCGGGGTGAAGAAGTGGAAGACCTTCGCGAAGAAGGCCGGGGTGGACCCGAAGCAGGTGGAGGCGATCAAAGGGCTGCACCTGACACGCCTCTGAAGGCAGCGCTAATGCGGCCGCGTAGCGAACCACAGATGGTGCTTGGTGCCCTTGTCGCGGTGCGCGAAGACCTTTTGCTCCTCCACGCGGAAACCGGCCATGCCCAACCGCTTTGTGAAGGGCGCGTTCGGATGCGTGGACCACACGGCCAGTACACCACCGGGCTTCAGTGCATCGTAGGCCGAACGCAGCCCCCGGTGCGAATACAGGCGGTTGTTGTCCGCCTGGGTGAGGCCCTCGGGGCCGTTGTCGGTATCGAGCAGGATGGCATCGTACGTGGCGTTGCCGGAGCGGATCAGGTCCAGCACATCACCGACATGCACGATGGTACGCGGGTCGTTCACCGGATATCCGGCGTGTTCGCCCATGGGACCCTTGTTCCATTCCACCACTTGCGGCACCAGTTCCGCCACGATCACCTTGCCCTTCCCGCCGACCACCCGCAGCACCGCCGCCAGGGTGAAGCCCATGCCCAGGCCACCGATCACCACACTGGCCTCGGCGGCGTTCCTCACCTTCTTCAAGGCCAGTTCGGCCAGCGCATCCTCCGAGCCATGGTGCGCGGTGGTCATCAGCTCGCCCGCCATCCCGGCCACTTCGATGGTGTAGTCATCGGTGCGCTGGTAGAACAGCAGTTCGCCGCCACCGGGGATCGGCGCACGATCGAGCAGTTTGTTGATGCGCTTCTTCATCGGGCCATCGGTGACATGCCCACCGGGCGGCAAGTTGGCACATATCCGCAGGATGGCCGTGCGCCCGCCGGCGGATTACCTTCGGGGCATGGAGATCCAACACGAACCGGGCACGAGCAAGGGGCGCTTCGTGGCCACCGAGGACGGGCGCGAGCTGGGCGAGATGAGCTATTCGGTGGCGGGCCCGGACAAGATCATCATCGACCATACCGAGGGCTTTCCCGGCTCCGAGGGCAAGGGCGTGGGCCTGAAATTGCTGGAGGCCGCCGTGGCCCATGCACGGGAGAAGAAGCTGCGGATCATGCCGCTGTGCCCGTTCGCGCACAAGATGATGGACCGCCGGAAGGAGGAGTACGCGGACGTGCGGGCGTGAACCCGGACCCGGCCGTGGCAGGATCAGGCGGCCATGCGCTGGACCTTCTCCTCGGTGATCCGCTTCAGGCCCACCAAGGATTCCACCCAGACCCGGCCGGCCGCACGGGCGCGGCGCACATCATGGGGCAGGCCGGCGTAGTCGCCGTGCCAAAGCTCCAAGCGGGTGCGGCCCGGCCCTTCGGCCTCCAGGGTGATGTCCACGGTGGTGTAGCTCGCCGGTTCATCGGGGAGCTTGCCGTCGAGAATGAGGCGCGTGTACCGCAGGCGCCGGTCCGGGATGCAGGCCATCACCGTGCCGTGCGCCCGCACTTGTTCCGTGCCTTCCAACTTCTCCACCCACAGCAGGGGCGAACCCACCTTCCATGTGCTTCTGGCCTGCCACCCCTCCATGTACAACTTGGTCAGGTGCGGCAAGGTCAGCGCCCGCCAGATGGTCGAGGGGGGGGCATCCACCAACACGGTCAATCGGACTGTGGTATCTCTTTCCATGGTTGTCGGCCTTGCCGCACGATCCGTGCCGTTCACCGGTTCCGGACCGACCGGCGAATGGGGGTGCCCAGGTCATGATCTTGGACACAATCACCTGGATGCCAGCGTAGTGCCCACGCAAGCGGCATACCGCGGCACGTCGGGATCTCACATACTTTAAGGAAACCCCGCGTTCGGGCACGGGGCCTCGTCGGCTATTTCCGTCCGCCCGCCGCATCGCCGGACCCACCTGCGGCCACTTGTTCCCGCCGCAGCCCCCCGGCGCGGCATGCCGACCCCGGTCCTGCCCAAATGGCACCATCTGACAGACTGGCCCTGAAGCCCGATCAACAGGTCAACATCATGCGGGTGCCCCGGGCGCAGACCCTTGGCCAGGAGCCTTGCTCGCCGCAGGGTTGAGAACCGATGGGGTGGACCGGGAACGATTTCCGACGCAATTG
>JAVFAQ010000395.1:0-2724 GCA_034002325.1 Flavobacteriales bacterium
CCCATGGCCCTGCAGCGCCTGAAGGAGGCCGCCGAGAAGGCCAAGATCGAACTCAGTTCCACCTCTTCCACGGAGATCAACCTGCCGTACATCATGCCGGTGGACGGCATCCCCAAGCACTTGGTGCGCACCCTCACCCGTGCGAAGTTCGAGCAGCTCACCGACAGCCTCATCCGCCGCACCATCGCCCCGTGCGAAAGCGCCTTGAAGAACGCCGGCCTGAAGACCGGCGACATCGACGAGGTGATCCTGGTGGGCGGCAGCACCCGCATCCCGGCCATCCAGGAGGCGGTGCGGAAATTCTTCGGCAAGGAGCCCAGCAAGGGCGTGAACCCCGATGAGGTGGTGGCCCTGGGCGCCGCCATCCAGGGCGGGGTGCTCACGGGCGACGTGAAGGACGTGCTGCTGCTGGACGTGACCCCGCTGAGCCTGGGCATCGAGACCATGGGCGGGGTGATGACCAAGCTCATCGAGGCCAACACCACCATCCCCACCAAGAAGAGCGAGACCTTCAGCACCGCCAGCGACAGCCAGCCCAGCGTGGAGATCCACGTGCTGCAAGGCGAGCGCCCCATGGCCAGCGCCAACCGCACCATCGGCCGCTTCCACCTGGACGGCATACCGCCCGCCCCGCGCGGCACCCCGCAGATCGAGGTGACCTTCGACATCGACGCCAACGGCATCCTGCACGTGGGCGCCAAGGACAAGGCCACCGGCAAGGAGCAGAGCATCCGCATCGAGGCCAGCAGCGGCCTGAGCAAGGACGAGATCGAGAAGATGAAGAAGGAGGCCGAGGCCAACGCCGATGCCGACAGCCAGGCCCGTGAAAAGGTGGACAAGCTCAACGCCGCCGACAGCCTGATCTTCCAGACCGAGAAGAGCCTCAAGGAATACGGCGACAAGATCCCGGCCGACAAGAAGCAGCCCATCGAAGAGGTGCTCACCCGCCTGAAGGACGCCCACAAGGCCCAGGACGCGGAAGCCTGCGAGAAGCTGATGGCCGAGCTCAACACCGCCTTCGCCGCCGCCAGCCAGGAGATGTACGCCGCCGCCCAACAGGCCCAGGCCAACGGCGACGGCGCCCCCGACAGCACCGCCGGTGCCACTGATGGCGAAGTGACCGACGTGGACTTCGAAGAGGTGAAGGACGGCAAGTAGGGGCGCATCACGATGCGCCCGCTACTTGGCGGACGAACCGCCCGCCGCCGGGCGGACGAGGAACAAGGCCCGGGCCGGAGGTATCGCACCTCCGGCCCGCGTGTTTCCCGTGGGCGCATACCGGCGCGCGCATCATGCACGTGTACGCCCGCCGGCGCGACCGGGCCGTGGCCACCCGCACCGGGCACCGGGCATGCGATGGTACGGGCCGCCACAGTAATATTGCGTTCCATCCACCTACCATGAAATACCCGACCACCCCGTTCATGCTGCGCGGCGTCCTGGCCATCGGTCTCGGCGTGATGACCACGTTCTTCTTGTCCACCGGATGTGCCGAGGGCGCCCGGTCGGCACAGGACGGCACCGCGCTCGACACCGATGCGGCCACGGCCCTTCGTGCGGACGCCCTGCTGATCCAGCGCATGCGCAATGCCACCGACCAGGAGGTGCGTGCGTACATCCGCGAGGTCGTCGCCTTGGAACTGCCTGCGGACTACCCGATCCCCGCGTCGATCATCGAGGCGGGCGACCCCAAGAGCGCCGCCGCGGACATCGCCGCCCGGTACCCGGAGTTCAATGGCCGGCGCGATGCGGCCCTGGTCGATGCCGTGCGCGAAAACCCGGTGCGCTACCGGGAGGTGGTGCTCGAAAGCCGGGCCATGCGCCAGGTGTACAAGGACCACGAGAGCGTGCGGAGGAATTAGGGACCCGCCCGGTGTGCATCGAAGCCCGCCATGGGCATGGGGTCCCCAAGGCCGGCGCAACACCGGACAGCCGGCACGCCGCATCCAGGGTGAACCTGCCTGCCGGCAGGCATACCTGCTCACCGCCGGGCAGGTTTCCCCCGAAGTCGCCTCCCGGGATATCCACCCCCGCAGTAATATTGCCCCCTATCCACCTACCATGAAGCACCCCATCACCTCCATCCTGCTCACCGGCGCCCTGGCCCTGGCCGTGGGTTGCGGCCAGCAGGGCGAGCGGCCGGCCGCCAACACCGCCACCACCGCTGCGGCACCGGCGGCCGATGCCCGGCCCGCCCGTCCGGCCGGCTTTGCGATCACCCTCAACGATGCCGACCTGGCCAGCCGCCTTCAAGCCGCGCCGGACCAGGACATCATCCAGTTCCACGCCCAGCTGCGCAACGCCGACCTGCCCGCGGACTATGCCCCGCCCACCTGGCTGGCCGATGCACCCGACGGCTTCACCGCCCGCCAACGCATCAGCGAGCATTTCGCCGCCCTGCACAAGCGCATGAGCGACGAGGGCCGCATGGCCGTGATGCGCAGCGACCCCGCCCAGATGCGGGCCATGATCCTGGCCGGCAAGTGGGCCTCCTCCCTGGACACGAATTGACGGCCCCGGCACCGGCGCCGACAGGTGGTCCATGCCCCCTGCCCGGCATGGGCCACCGCCCAAGTGACCTTTGTGCCGCACCAGCCGAAAAAATTTGCCGATGGATTTGATTTTCCCGCCCGTTGTGCGTAAAGTTGCACTACCCTAACCTACCTAACAGCCCTTCCCCCATACGTACAAGCAGTTACCCTACCCCCCGACCAGCCCCTACCT
>JAVFAQ010000396.1:0-2719 GCA_034002325.1 Flavobacteriales bacterium
TCGCATCGGTGGGCTGGGTCACTTCCTTGGTGCAGCAGGCATCGGCCAGCATGGTGCGCATCAACGAGTTCCTCGATACCCGCCCGGCCATCGTCACCGAGGCCGACGAGCTGCCCGAGGTGCGCGGGGCCATCACCTTCGAGCATGTCTCGTTCACCTACCCCTACACCGGCGTGCGGGCCCTCACGGACGTGTCCTTCCATGTGCCGGCCGGAAGCACCCTGGCGATCGTGGGGCGCACCGGTGCGGGCAAGAGCACCGTGGCCGACCTGATCGCACGGCAATACGACATCACCTCGGGCGCGATCCTGATCGACGGCGTGCCGATCCGCCGGGTGGCGCTGGGGAAACTGCGTGCGGCCCTGGGCATCGTGCCGCAGGACGTGTTCCTCTTCAGCGACAGCATCCGGCACAACATCGCCTTCGGGTCGCCCGCCGGGGAAGTGGACGACGACCGCGTGGAGGCCGCCGCGCGCATCGCCCACGTGCATGATGACATCATGGGCTTCCCCAAGGGCTACGGCACCGTGCTGGGCGAGCGGGGCCTCACCCTCAGCGGCGGGCAGAAGCAACGAGTGAGCATCGCCCGGGCCATCATCGGCGACCCGCGCATCCTCATCTTCGACGATGCCTTGAGCGCCGTGGACACCGCCACCGAAGAGGGCATCCTGCGGGCCCTGCGCACGGCCACCGCCGGCCGCACCGTCATCATGATCGCCCACCGGGTGAGCACCGTGCGCGATGCCGACCAGGTGCTGGTGATGGACCAGGGGCGGATCGTTGAGCGTGGCACCCATGACGAACTCGTGGCCCTTGGCGGCATCTACGCCGGCATGCACGCCGAGCAGCTCCTGGAGGCCGCCCGCCACGGCTGAACCCGCACGCCGCGCCCCACGGACGCCGCCGGCTTGCACTTTCGCCGATCCCGTCTATATTTGATGCTCAACGCCGGCGACAGAAGGCGGGCCGCATTCGATGAGCGACGATCGGGAGGACGTATTTTCCAAGGCCGTACGGGCGGGGAAGCGCACCTATTTCTTCGATGTGAAAAGCACGCGGGGCCGTGACCTCTACCTCACGATCACCGAGAGCAAGAGGTACACCCACGAGGACGGCACGGCGCACTACGACAAACACAAGGTCTTCCTGTACAAGGAGGACTTCGACAAGTTCCTGGACGGGCTGCACGACGCGATCGACGAGATCGACCGGCTGCGCAGCACGGGCGAATACCCCGACATCGCACCGCACCGCAGCGGGTCGCCCGAGGCGCCGCCCACCGACGACCCGGCCCCGGACGAGCCGGGCAAGCCGTACACCGACGTGGACTTCGAGGACCTGGGGCGCAAGGACATCTGACCCGGGGCCGCCGCGCCACGCACCGTTGCACGGTCGCCCCGAAGGCGGCCACGGCCGTGCCTTCCACGCCCCGCCACCGCACCGCACGACGCGCGAACGGGCTCCCCGCGCGATCTGTACGATCTTTGTACCGTACAAGCCGCCATGCTCAGCCGCACACTTCGCCTGCTCGATGCCGCATCGCCCGCCTGGAAGGTGGCCATCGCCATCGCCATCACCCTGGTGCTGGGCCGCACCTCCGGATTGATCACCGCCGGGGGGCTCGAAGGCTGGTACATGGAGATCGAGAAGCCGTCGTACAACCCCGGCACCCATGTGTTCGGCCCGGTGTGGACGGTGGTCTACCTGATGATGGGCTTCGCCGCCGGCTTGGTGTGGAGCAACGGCACGGAAGACCCCCGGGTGCGCCGCGGCCTGCAGCTGTACGGCCTGCAACTGCTGCTGAACGTGCTGTGGTCCGTGTTCTTCTTCGGCCTGCGCAACCCGGTGCTGTCCCTGGTGGACATCGGCCTGCTGCTCATCACCATGGTGCTGTGCATCCGTGCCTTCCACCCCATCGACCGCTGGGCGGCGTACCTGATGGTGCCCGGCACGTTGTGGGTGGCCTTCGCCACGCTGCTCAACGCGGCGATCGTCTCGCTCAACTGAGCCCGGGGTCACCGCCCCACCGCGGTGGGATCCACCGTTAGCCCGCTGCGCCGTTGCGCCAGGGCCGCATGGACCACGGCCTGGACGTTGGTGCGGATGTCCATCCGGGCCAGCTTGTTCACCTCGGCACTGGGATGCACCCGGTTGCTGAGGAAGATGTACACCGATCGGCTTTCGGGGTCCGCCCAGGCCATGGTGCCCGTGAAGCCGGTGTGGCCGAAGCTGGCGTAGCTCACGCAATCGCACACCGGGCCCTTGCCGGCCTCGGAGCTGGGGCGGTCGAAGCCCAGGCCGCGCCGGTTGCCGCTGCCGTCGGGCTTGCAGAACTGGCACTTGGTGAACTCCTTGATCACGCCTTCGCTGAGGTAGCGGCGGCCGCCGTACACGCCACCGTTCACCAACATCTGCATCACCTTGGCCAGGTCGCCGGCGCTGCCGAACAGGCCCGCATGGCCGGCCACGCCGCCCATCATCGCCGCGCCGGGGTCGTGCACGTCGCCATGCACCAGCCGGCGGCGGAACACCGGCTCCTGCTCGGTGGGCGCGATGCGTTCCAAGGGGAAGCGCGCCAGGGGCCGGTAGCCCAGCGTGGTGGCGCCCATGGGCCGGTGGAAGACCTCCTCCACATAGCGGTCCAGCGGCCGGCCGGTGATGCGCTCGATCACCTCCTGCAGCAGGTAGTAGCCCATGTCGCTGTACAGGTAGTCGGTGC
>JAVFAQ010000397.1:0-2718 GCA_034002325.1 Flavobacteriales bacterium
TCCTGCTGGGCACGGGTGCTGCGGCGGTTGATCACCTCGCTCACCAGGTAGATCAGCACGCTCATCACCGGCAGCGGCGCCAGGGTCCACAGGGTGAGTTCCACGCTCACCCGCAGCATGAAGGCGATGCACAGTACGAAGAGCACCACCAGGCCCAGGGTGTACATCACCGCCGGACCCAGGTACATGCGCACCTTGCCCACGTCCTCGCTGATCCGGTTCATCAGGTCGCCGGTGCTGTTGCGCTTGTAGAAGGCGCGGTCCAGGCGCTGGTAGTGGGCATGGACGGTGTTCTTCAGGTCGTGTTCGATCAACCGGCTCACCACGATGATGGTCTGCCGCATGAGGAACATGAAGAATCCGCGCAGCAGGGCGAAGGCCAGGAAGAGCAGCCCCAACAGCGCGGCCAGCCAGGCCACCACCGCACGCACCCCGCCATGCGCCGCCGGGTCGCCCAGCCGCCCGGCCAGGTCGATGCCCGTCCACCCGACCCAATCGTTGAGCATGGCCGGCACCTCCAGCCGCTGCTGCCCGGCGGGCAATGGCGCCTGGGCGATCCCCGCGGCGATCAGGTCGATGGCCTCGCGCACCACCTGCGGGGAGTACACGGCGAACAGGTTGCTCAGCGCCACGAACACCACCCCCAGCAGCATGCGCCCCCGGTAGCGCACGAAGTAGGGGTTCAACTTGAGGAGCGGCCGCATGCCCGGGGGAAGGAACTTCCTACTTTTGCGCCGCCTGCCCGTGGCGCTTCGGAAGGAGGCGGCAAAGGTAGGTGCGGGGAAGGGGGCGGCTCTTTCATGTACGAACACCTGAACGGCCGGCCCGGCGCACCCCGCACGAACCATCCCAGACCCGACCCGATCACCATGGCCGAGACCAGCACAGCGACCAGCGCCCCGGAAGGCGTGCTGGCCCGCATGGAGAAGCGCGAGCACGAGGAGGTGCTCTTCTGTTACGATCGCCCCACCGGCCTGAAGGCCATCATCGCCATACACGACACCACCCTGGGCCCCGCCCTGGGCGGCACCCGCATGTGGCCGTACACCGATGAGTACGAGGCCCTGCAGGACGTGCTGCGGCTGAGCCGGGGCATGACCTACAAGAGCGCCCTGGCCGGCCTTGACCTGGGCGGCGGCAAGGCCGTGATCATCGGCGATTCCCGCACCCAGAAGACCGAGGCCATGTTCCGCCGCTTCGGGCAGTTCGTGCATAGCCTCAACGGCCGCTACATCACCGCCGAGGATGTGGGCATGAGCACCACCGAAATGGTCAACATCCGCAAGGAGACCCCGCACGTGGCGGGCCTGCCCAAGGAGGTGGGCGGCAGCGGCGACCCCAGCCCGGTGACCGCCTACGGCGTGTACATGGGCATGAAGGCCGCCGCCAAGGTGGCCTATGGCACGGACGACCTCAGCGGCCGCAAGGTGGGCATCCAGGGCGCCGGCAACGTGGGCCATGGCCTGGCCGTCCACTTGATGAAGGAGGGCGCCAAGGTCTTCCTCACCGACATCCACGCCGACAAGCTCGCCGCCATCAAGCAGGAGCATCCGGCCGTCACCTTGGTGGACCCGAAGGACATCTACACGCTGGACATGGACATCTACGCGCCCTGTGCGCTGGGCGCCGTGGTGAACGACGACACCCTGAAGGTGCTCAAGTGCAGCGTGATCGCCGGGGCCGCCAACAACCAGCTGGCCCGCGAGGAGGTGCATGGCCCGGCCCTGATGGAGAAGGGCATCCTCTATGCGCCCGATTTCCTGATCAACGCCGGCGGCATCATCAACTGCGCCTGGGAGCGCAAGGGCTACGACCGCGAGGCCGCCATTGCGCAGACCGAGCAGATCTACCACACCGCCCTGCGGATCTTCCAGGCCAGCGCGGACCAGGGCATCCCCACCTACCTGGCGGCCAACCAGGCGGCCGAGGAGCGCATCCGCAGCATCCGGGCGGCCGGCATCCGTTTCTGACCACCGCATGCTCAACCGCCGCTACCTCCGCATCAAGGTCTACCACGCGCTCTACGCCTATTGGCAGGGCGAGGAGGCCGGCCCGGCGCGCATCGGGAAGGAACTGGCCAACGGCATCGGCCGGGTGCATGACCTGTACATCGCGCTGCTGCTCACCTTCGGGGAGCTGCGGCACGTGGCCGGCCTGCGCATCGCGGAGCGCAAACGCAAGCGCCTGCCCACGCCCGATGACCTGGCCCCCAACATGCGCTTCGTGGAGGACCCCGTGCTGGGCGCCATCGTGGACAATGCCCGCCTGCAGGCCGAGGCCGCCCGCCTCAAGGTGTCATGGACGGGCCACCAGGAGATCTTCGACCGCATGATGCGCGAGATCGAGGCCGATGCCGGCTACCAGGCGTTCATGGCCGATCCCGACCCCGGCTTCCGCAAGAGCCGCGCGTACATGGTCCACCTGCTCACCGAATGGGTGGCCAACCGCCCGGCCTTGCAGGAGGAATTCGAGAACCGCAGCATCCATTGGATGGAGGACCTCGACCTGGCGGCGTCGCTGGCCAAACGCACCATCGAGCAGTTCGATGAGGGCCGGCCCTTGGAGGTGCTGGCCGGGCCCGGCCCCGAGGAACACGAGTTCGTCACCCGCCTGTACCAAGGCACCATCCGCCACCAGGAGGAACATGCCGAGGCCGTGGCCGGCCAGGCCAGCAACTGGGAGGCCGAGCGCATCGCCCTCACCGACATGATCCTGATG
>JAVFAQ010000398.1:0-2711 GCA_034002325.1 Flavobacteriales bacterium
GGCGGATGCTGCTGCCGAACATCGACATGGAGAGCGTGGCGCCCATGCACGCCCTGGCCGATGCGTACCCCGATGCCTGCCTGCCGATGATGGGCCTGCACCCGTGCAGCGTGGGCGAGTACCCGGCCACGGACCTGGGCGAGGTGGAGCGGCTGCTGCACACCGGCCAGTACCATGCGGTGGGGGAGGTGGGGATCGACCTGCACTGGGACACGACCTGGATCGCGCAGCAGCGCGAGGCCTTCCGCTTGCAAGTGCTGTGGGCCAAGGAGCTGGACCTGCCCGTGGTGATCCACTGCCGGGAGAGCTTCGAGGAGACCCTGGCCATCGTGGAGGCGGAGAACGGCCCGGAGCTGCGCGGCGTGTTCCACTGCTTCACGGGCACGCCCGAACAGGCCCGGCGCATCATCGCGCTGGGCGGCTTCATGCTGGGCATCGGCGGGGTGGTGACCTATCCGAAGGGCGGCCTGTTCGAGACCATGCAGGAAGTGGGCCCGGACCACTGCGTGCTGGAGACCGACGCCCCCTACCTGGCGCCGGTGCCGCACCGGGGCAAGCGCAACGAGAGCGCCTACATCCCGGTGATCGCCGCGCGGCTGGCCGAGGCCACCGGGCACGACGTGGAGGCGATCGCGCGCATCACCACGGCCAACGCCGAGGCCCTGTTCGGGCTGGACCCCCGCCGCACCACGCCATGAGCCGGCCCGCCGTGCTGCTGATCTACACCGGGGGCACCATCGGCATGTGGGCCGACCCGCGCACCGGCGCCCTGCGCCCGATGGACCTGGCGCACCTGGAGGAGCAGGTGCCCGAGCTGGCGCGCGTGGGCACGGACCTGGGCAGCGTGGCCTTCGAGGTGCCCTTGGACAGCAGCGACATGCGGCCTGCGGACTGGGCGCGCATCGCCCGCATGGTGGGGGAGGCGTACGACCGGTACGACGGTTTCGTGGTGCTGCACGGCAGCGATACCATGGCCTACACCGCCAGCGCGCTGAGCTTCCTGCTCGAGGGCCTGGGCAAGCCCGTGGTGCTCACCGGCTCGCAGCTGCCCATCGGCACCATCCGCACCGATGCGAAGGAGAACCTGATCACCGCGATCGAGATCGCCGCCGCCAAGGATGAACAGGGCCATGCGATGGTACCCGAAGTGGCGGTGTACTTCGAGTACCGCCTGATGCGCGGCAACCGCACGGTGAAGGTGCATGCCGAGCGCTTCGAGGCCTTCCGCTCGCCCAATTACCCGGCCCTGGCCGAGGCCGGCGTGCATCTGCGGTACGACCGGTCCGCCATCCGCCCGTGCCCTTCCGGCCCGCTGAAGGTGCATGCGGCGGTGGACGATGCGGTGGCCGTGATCTGGATGTTCCCCGGCATCCGGGGCGACGATGTGCGCCACGCGCTGGAGCGACCGGGCCTGCGGGCGGCGGTGCTGGCCACCTTCGGCAGCGGCAACGCCCCCACCGACCCGGGATTGATCGCCGCGCTGCGCGCTGCGCGGGACCGGGGCATCGTGCTGCTGAACGTGACCCAGTGCGTGGGCGGGCGCGTGGAGCAGGGCCGCTACGCCACCAGCCGCGCATTGGCCGGGATGGGCGTGGTGCCCTGCGGCGACATGACCGTGGAGGCCGCGATCACCAAGGCCATGTGCCTGCTCGGCCGCGCGCCGGACGGGCTGGAGGCCGCCATGTCGCTGGACCTGGCCGGGGAGATCACCGTGGCCTAGGCCGTTTCCGTTTACCTTCGCCGCCCCACCGGGAGAGGTGGCCGAGTGGTTTAAGGCGCACGCCTGGAAAGTGTGTTTGCTCGAAAGGGCAACGGGGGTTCGAATCCCTCCCTCTCCGCCCGATCCGCCCCGCGCAGGTGGCCCGTTGCCCGTGCGCGGCCGCCCCGCTACCGCGGGAAAAGCAATGGGTGCCGCTCGTTGTACAGGCGCAGGAAGCGGAAGAGCGCCTCGTCCTTGTTGCGCTGTTTCCGGGGCAGGGCGCGGAACTCCTCCAGCAGCAACGGATCATCTTGAAGCGCGCGGCCCATGCCGCCGGCGTTGAAGGGCAGGAACTCGCCGGTGCCCATGTGCAGCATCTGTTGCATGAGGATGGTGCGCGTGACGCCGCCGTAGGGGTACAGGTACGGGTCCCAGTCGCGGTAGCTCATCTCGTAGAGCATGTGGCACAGGCCGCCCATGATGCCCAGGCGGTAGAAGCCGTTGCCGGCGGCGATGTACACCGCGTCGTTCTGGCTGAAGCCCCAGAGCCGCTCCTTGCGCACGGTGGCCACCCCGCCGGTGTCCGGCCGCCACGTGAGCTTGCTCACCGCCTTGCGGATGTCGCTCACCGGCAGGCCGGCCGCATCGCGCAACCGTTCCTTGGGCACCGTGGGCGCGTTCATGCGGAAGGCGTTGAAATCGGCATACACGCCCTCGTTCAGCCCGAAGCCGGCGTGGTAGGGCGCCCATTGCACGCTGTCTTCCTGGGCAAGCAGGCCGGTGCCCACCAGCACGATGGCGGCCGTGAGGGACCGGCGCCTCATGCCACGGAGCGGATCACGGCGATCACCTCGGCGGGGGCCTGGGCATGCACCCAATGGCCGGCGAAGGGCACGGTCTCGATGCGGCTTCGGGGGAACTGCTCCTGGATCGCGGGGATGTCCTCGCGCAGAATGTAGTCGCTTTGGCCACCGCGGATGAAGGTGGTGGGCACGTGGACCTGTCCGGGCCC
>JAVFAQ010000399.1:0-2711 GCA_034002325.1 Flavobacteriales bacterium
GCCCCGGGCATCAGGACCTCGCGATCCGCGCGATCAGGTCCCAAGCTTGCACCAGTGCATCGGATCCTCCATCTTGTTCGTCCGCTTGATGACGGATATTCCGTCAGGCGGTCATGCCATGGAAGAGACACTGCTTGTGCCGGATGAGGCGATCGCCGCTCAGATACACTGGATACGAGGGGAGAAGGTGATGCTGGATGAGGACCTTGCCGCGCTCTACCAAGTGCCTACCAAGCGGTTGAACGAACAGGTAAGGAGGAACATGGACAGGTTCCCAGAGGATTTCATGTTCGTTCTTGATGAAAGGGAGTGGGATCCTTTGAGGTCGCAATTTGCGACCTCAAAGAAGGGACGAGGCGGTCGGCGCTACCCGCCCATGGCCTTTACCGAGCACGGTGTGCTCATGCTCTCCAGCGTCCTCAACAGCGAACGGGCCATCGCCGTCAACATCCGCATCATGCGGATCTTCGTCAGGATGAACCGCATCCTGATGAACGACCGCGAACTGCTGCTGCGTCTGGAACGGATGGAGGACCGGCAGGATACCAGCGACGAAGCACTCGCGCGCTTGTTCGAGGCCGTGAGGCAACTGATGGAGAAGCCCGCGTGGGACCGGAAGCGGCTGGGGTTCAAAGGCGGTGATGAAGTATGACGCATCTTTGACACGATGAGCACCGACCGCATCCGATCGCACTTCGAGGAGGCCGCCTCCGTGTTGAACACCTTTCTGGCCGATCCCGCCAACATCGAGGCGGTGGAGCGCGCCGCCGCCTTCATCAGCTACTGCCTGAAGCAGGGCGCCAAGGTGATCAGTTGCGGCAACGGCGGCAGCATGTGCGATGCCATGCACTTCGCCGAGGAGCTCACCGGCCGTTTCCGCGACGACCGCGACCCCATCGCCGCCATCAGCATCAGCGACCCCGGCCACCTCACCTGCGTGGCGAACGACCTCGGCTTCGATCAGGTGTTCGCGCGGTTCGTGCAGGCCCACGGGCGCGATGGCGATGTGTTGCTGGCCATCAGCACCAGCGGCAACAGCCCCAATGTGCTGCGCGCGGCGGAAGTGGCCCGCGACCGGGGCATGCACGTGATCGGCCTCACCGGCAAGGACGGCGGCAAACTCGCCGATCTCTGTACCGTGGAAGTGCGCGTGCCCCACGACGGCTACGCCGATCGGGTCCAGGAGGTGCATATCAAGGTGATCCACGCGTTGATCGACCTTATCGAGCGTGATCTGGCAGGGCCTGTGCGCAAGGAGCATTACTGATGGAGTACAGGAGCATGGGAGAGTATCAGTTCACGCAGAGGCGCAGAGAACGCAGAGCGGTCACCACAGGTGACCTTCCGCGTTTGACCTCTGCGTTCTCTGCGCCTCTGCGTGAGATCATTTGCGAGCAAGCATCCCTTCACTCCCACACCTTCTCACTCTCGTAGCCTCCCCGTGCTAACGCATGCGCCGCCTCCTGCTCTTATCACTCTTCGCCATCCTCTTCACGGGCTTGGAGTTGTGCGACGTGGAGCGGAAGCATGTCTGCACCGATGAACATCGGCCCTCGCTTCATGGCTTTCCCATGGTGCAGCGCACGAGTGTGCCTTGGGTCAATTCCATGACCGGTGTGCCCTACGTGGATGGCACCGTTGTGAACGTGTTGTGCTGGGTCGCGGCTCTATTGTCGGCCCTGTGGTTGTTGGATCGGTCGTCGCGATGGCAAGCACTACGTATCCCCCAGTGGCTTTCATGGGTGGCGTTGGTACCGGGCCTCGCCTTGTTGACGCTGGACCTGCTCATCATCGACTGGCGTTGGGAGTGGAGTCCACATTGGGATATGGTGTGTTTCCGCTCACGTTGGTGGGTCAGTGGAATGTGATGTCAGCGATACCTCCCTTGCACTTTTTCACCCTCGCACTTTCGCCCCCTGTAACCCTTCCCCCGCACTGACCCATGCTCGTCAAAGTCTACGGAGCCGCTGTCTTCGGCGTCAATGCCACGATCGTCACCGCCGAGGTGAACGTGGAGACCGGTGCGTACTTCTTCCTCGTGGGCCTGCCGGACAGCGCCGTGAAGGAGAGCCAGCAGCGCATGGACGCCGCCCTGCGCAACAACGGCCTGTATGCCCCGCGCGGCAAGGGTGTCACCATCAACCTGGCCCCGGCCGACATCCGCAAGGAGGGCACCGCCTACGACCTGCCGCTGGCCGTGGGCATTTTGGCCGCCACCGAGCAAGTGCCCGCCGACATGCTGGCCGAATACCTGGTGATGGGCGAGCTTTCACTGGATGGCGGTGTGCGGCCCATCAAGGGTGCGCTGCCCATCGCCATCGAGGCGCGCAAGGCCGGCTTCAAGGGCGTGGTCCTGCCCGCCGCCAACGCGCGCGAGGCCGCGATCGTGGCCGGGTTGGAAGTATATGGCGTGGAGCATCTGCGCGAAGTGGTGGACCTGCTCAAAGGCGCGCCCACCATCCAGCCCACCGTGGTGGACATCGAGGCGGAGTTCGCCACCAGCAGCCGCAGCTACCCGGTGGACATCGCCGACGTGAAGGGCCAGGAGAACATCAAGCGGGCCTTCGAGATCGCGGCGGCCGGCGGGCACAACATCATCCTCATCGGTCCACCGGGCGCGGGCAAGACCATGCTGGCCAAGCGCCTGCCCACCATCCTGCCGCCCCTCACCATGGACGAGGCCCTGGAGACCACCAAGATCCACAGCGTGG
>JAVFAQ010000400.1:0-2704 GCA_034002325.1 Flavobacteriales bacterium
CACTGCTGGCCCCGCCACTGTTGATCAGGCCGATGCGCCCCATGTAGCAGTTGGCCACCTGGTAGCGGCACAGGTCGATGGGGTGGTCGGTGGAAAGGACGGAATACACTTTTTTGTGCGTCTTGCAATATCCCTTCAGCGCATTGTAGCCACCGTTGGACTCGGGAAGTTTCTGCTTGATGATGTCGGCCTGGATCGTTACGCCCAGGTGGTTGGCCTGGCCGGTGAGGTCCGCGGCGGTGTGGTAGTCCTTGCCGTCCACCTTGAACCCTGGGTTGCGCAGGTAGCACCAAAGAATGGTTGCCATGCCCAATTCATGCGCGTATTGGAAGGCCTCGGCCACCTCGGTGATCTGCCGGCTGCTTTCCTCGCTGCCGAAGTAAATGGTGGCGCCCACGGCCACGGCCCCCATTTCCCAGGCGCTTTCCACGGTGCCGAACATCACCTGGTCGAACTTGTTCGGCAGGGTCATCAGCTCGTTGTGGTTGATCTTCACGATGAACGGGACCTTGTGGGCGTACCGGCGGGCCACGCTGCCCAGCACGCCGAAGGTGCTGGCCACCGCGTTGCAGCCGCCCTCGATGGCGAGCTTCACGATGTTCTCCCCGTCGAAGTAGATGGGGTTGGGCGCGAAGCTGGCCGCGCCGCTGTGCTCGATGCCCTGGTCCACCGGCAGGATGCTCATGTATCCGGTGTTCGCCAGGCGGCCGTGGCCGTACAGGGCCTGCAGGCTGCGCAGCACCTGGGGGCTGCGGTCGCTGGCCATGAAGCAGCGGTCCACGAAGTCGGGCCCGGGCAGGTTCAGCGCGCTCTTGTCGATGGTCTTGCACGTGTGGCCCAGCAGGTCGGTGGCATCCTTGCCCAGCAGTTCCTCGATCTTGGTCTTCATGGGGTCCGTTCCGTTCGGTGGCCGCGAAGGTATAGGTCCCGGGGCTTCGGGGGCGCCCGCGCCTCAGGGGCCGGGCTCCGGCGGGTACGGGGGTATGGCGGGCAGGAAGCGACTGGTGCCGGCGGCCAGGTCGATGGCGCAGCAATAGTGGCGCAGGCCGTTGGTGACCACCAGCAGGCCCACCCGGTGGACGATGTTGTAGCGGGCCGCCTGCTCGAACACGGCCTGGCCGATGGGCACCGAAGGGGCCTTGCACTCCACCAGCATCAGGGGCCGGCCCTCGGCGTCGTACACCACGGCATCGGCGCGCTTGGGCAGCCCGTGCAGCACCAGGGAGGCCTCCACCGCGATGCGCCCCGCCGGGTAACCCAGGTCATGCACCAGGTGGTTCAGGAAGTGCTGGCGCACCCATTCCTCCGGGGTGAGCGCCACCCAGCGCCGGCGCCAGGGATCGAAGACCTCGGGGCCATCGGCGCCGTGCTTAGTTTTGACGCCGTGGTCCGGCAGGTCCAATCGTGGCGGCCGTAGCTGGTCCATCCCTGCAAAAGTGCGCACCAAGGAAGATATCGTCCGCAACTGGCTCCCCCGGTACACCGGGCTGGGGCTGGATGGCTTCACGGAATACATCCTGTTGACCAACTTCGGCAACTACCTGGACATCTTCCAGCAGCAGACCGGCGCGGTGATGGGGGCGGGCGACCGCGCCATGCACGTGGCGGTGGCCGAGGACATGATGATGATCAACTTCGGCATGGGCAGCGCCAACGCCGCCACGCTGATGGACCTGCTGAGCGCCGTGCGGCCCAAGGCGGTGCTCTTCCTGGGCAAGTGCGGCGGCCTCAAGCGCAAGAACCAGCTGGGCGACCTGGTGCTGCCCATCGCCGCCATCCGGGGCGACGGCACCAGCAACGACTACATGCCGTCCGAAGTGCCCGCCCTGCCCAGCTTCATGATCCATCGCGCCGTGAGCCATGTGATCCGCGACAAGGAGCTGGACTACTGGAGCGGCACGGTGTACACCACCAATCGCCGCGTGTGGGAGCACGACGATGCCTTCAAGGACCGCCTGCGCAGCTACCGCGCCATGGCCATCGACATGGAGACCGCCACGTTGTTCACCACCGGCTTCGCCAACGAGATCCCCACCGGTGCGCTGCTGCTGGTGAGCGACCAGCCCATGGTCTCCAGCGGCGTGAAGACCAGCGCCAGCGATGCCAAGGTCACCGGCAGGTTCGTGGAGACCCACGTGCGCCTGGGGATCGACTCCCTGCGCGAGATCATCGACGGGGGGCGCTCCGTGAAGCACCTGCGGTTCGAATGAGCGCCGTGACCAACGCCTACCGCAAAGTGGTGGACGAGCTGCGTGCCGGCACCTTCCGCCCGGTGTACCTGCTGCACGGCGAGGAGGGCTTCTTCATGGACCGCCTGGCCACCGAGATCGAAGGGGCCGCCGTGGCCGAGCACGAGCGCGACTTCAACCACACCGTGCTCTACGCGCGCGACGCCGGCCCCGACCAGGTGAAGGACGCCTGCCTGCGCTACCCCATGATGGCCGAACGCCAGGTGGTGGTGCTGCGTGAGGCCCAGGTCTGGCGCATCGACGACCTGGAGAAGCTCGTGCCCTATTTCCTGAAGCCCACGCCCACCACGGTGCTCATCATCTGCTACAAGCACAAGAAGGTGGACGGGCGCCGCAAGGTGCTCAAGAGCGTGCAGGACGGCAAGGGCACCGTCTTCCTCAGCGACAAGGTGAAGGAGGAGGAGCTGCCCGCGCTGCTCACCGGCCTGGCCAAGCGGCAGGACCGCAAGCTGGGG
>JAVFAQ010000401.1:0-2695 GCA_034002325.1 Flavobacteriales bacterium
GGGCCGAGCTGGCGACGTACCCGCCGGGGATCGCCTTCGACCTGCGCACCGCGCGTGCGTTGGCCCGCACCGCCGCCCGCCTTGGCGCCACGTTGGTGCATGCCCACGACTCCCATGGCCACACTGCGGCGGTGCTGGCCAACAGCGTATTCGGCATGGGCCTGCAGCTGGTGGTGAGCCGGCGGGTGGACTTCCGCGTGGGCCGCTTCAGCGCCCGCGCCAAGTACGGCCACCGCAGCGTACGCCGGATCCTGTGCGTGAGCGATGCGGTCCGCGCGATCATGGCCGCCTCGTTGCGCGATCCCTCGGTGCTCCGCACGGTGCGCTCGGGCATCGACCCGGCACGCTTCGACCTGCCGCCGGACGGCACCTTGCGGCAGCTCCTGGGGCTGGCCCCCGATGTGCCGTTGGTGGGTGCCGTGGCGGCCCTGGCGCCGCACAAGGACCTGCCCACCTTCCTGCGCACCGTGGCCGCCCTGCGCGATGCCGGGAGCACCGCGCACGGCGTGGTGGTCGGTGGCGGCAAGCTGTTGGACGAGCTGCTGGCGATGCGTACGGCCCTCGGGCTCGATGGGCGCATGCACTTCACCGGGTTCCGCGATGACGTGCCCCGGCTATTGCGTGCGTTCGACGTGTTCCTGCTCACCTCCCGCACGGAGGGCCTGGGCACCAGCATCCTGGACGCGTTCGCCTGCGATGTGCCCGTGGTGGCCACCCGGGCCGGGGGCGTGCCGGAGATCGTGCATGACGGCTCCAGCGGTCTGCTGTGCGCCGTCGGCGACCATGCCGGGCTGGCCGAGGCGGTGCTGCGCGTGCTGCGGGACCCGGGCCTGCGGGCCACGTTGACGGCGGGCGGCCGCGCGGTGCTGCGGGCGCATCACCCGCAGGTGGTGGCGGCGGCCACGCTGGCCGAGTACCGGGCCGTCGTCGCCGGACCGGAAGGACGTGGCACGGCGAACACCAGCAGCGCGTAGAAGAGCGCGAAGAAGGTGGCGCCGGCCTGGGTCTCCACCGTGTCGTTGGCCAGCGAGGTGATGCCGAAGGCGATGGCCCAGGCGATGAACCGCGGATCGCGCCAGGCGCCCATGCGCCACGCCGGCCAGATGATGCTGAACAGCAGCCAGGCCGCACCGAACACACCGAAACTGATGGCCCAGGTGAGGAAGAGGTCGTGCGCACGCAACCGCCATTGCGCTTCCAGCGGGCTGCCCGTGCGCTCGTACTCCCGGTCGAAGGCCAGTTGCGTATCGCCGGTGCCCACGCCGAACATCCAATGCTGCCGCGCGATGGACAGCCCGGTGCGCAGGTACTCCAGGCGTTGGGCCAGGGAATGGCCGTCGGCACGGCCCGTGGCGCGGTACAGGGCCAGCTCCTGCAATAGGTCTTCCATGCGCCCGTACAGCCCGTCATCGCCCCTGCGGTGCGCAGTGGTGGTGCCGGCCAGCACGGCGGCGATGTCCGCATCGCTCAGGGCCATCACCCCGGCGCTGTCCTTGCGCAGGCCCATCGAGGTCATGTAGCGGGCCAGGGTGGCGTACAGGTCCTCGCCCTGGTCGTCCTGGCCGTCCAGCGGCCGTTGGGAGCGCAGTGCCCAGGCGCGTTCGGCCTCGTGCCAGGCCACCCACGCCCACACATGCCGGCCGTTCTCCTGCTGCGGGTTGGTGGCGTCGTAGGTGTACGGCTCGCCGCCGGGGGCGAACATGCCCTCACCGGACTCGGCCGGCACCGGCAGCCGGATGCTTCGCTCCCACATGCGGCCCAGCCACACCAAGGCGACGATGGGCACCACCGTCAATGCGCCGCGCACGGCCCAGCGCCAGGGCGCCCTCCAGCGGCTGCTCCGGCGCCAGGCCATGGCCACGGCGATGAGGAACAGGATCAGGGCGGCCTGCACGCTCTCCAGCCGGTCGAGCGCGTACACCGCGGCCAGCACGCCGGCACCATGCACCAGGCGCAGGGGCCACTTCCGGGGCATGTGGAACAGGAGCACCACGATGGCCATGCACAGCAGCAGCGACAGGCGGATGTGGCTGATGAAGCGGGAGAGCGCGCGGTGGTCGGCGATGCCGGGCCCGGCGAGCGCGATGGAGAGCAGGGCGCTGCCCACGGCGCTCCACGCACCGGCCAGCAGCACGGTGCGCAGCTCGCCGGCGGTGAGGCGCGGGCCGCCGCCCAGCACCGTGCCGAACACCAGCACCGGCGCCAGGATGCGCACCAGGTCCTGCCCCCAGCGTTGGTCGGTGGTCCATAGCAGGCCCACGATGTGCAGGCCCAGGAAGGAGAGGAACACCAGCACGGGCGGGCTGGTGAAGGCCTGCCGCATGCGCTGCTTCAAAGCGCCTTCCGCGATGCCCCATGCGACCCAGTTGGCCAGCAGCAGCATCTGGGCCATGCTCAGCAAGGCGGTGCTCCACGGCAGCATGCCCGCGCAGAGCACCAGCGCCGCCAGATGCACACGCCTGAACACGGGGCTGCCGGGCATCACGGGCGCGCAGCGGGGTCAGCGGCCGGTGCCGTTGCCGGAAAGGATGCCGGCGTAGAGCGGGCCGGTGAGCACCTCGATCGCCTTGGCCACGCAGGGGTCGTGGGCCAGGGCGGCCTCGGCGCGCCCGGTCTGGAAGTGGTAGCGGGAAACGAGCTCGTTGAGAAGCACCTCGTCGATATCCTCCCGGAAGCGCACCAGGTCCTCGTCGCG
>JAVFAQ010000402.1:0-2688 GCA_034002325.1 Flavobacteriales bacterium
GTTCCCGCTGCAACCGGGCCAGGCGCAGGGGCCGCGGCGGCTGCCGTTGGTGCTGGTCCAATGCGGGCCGGTCACTTCCCCGTAGGCCATGTTGCCGCGTTGTTGGTTCACCCAGCCGTCGGTGGGATAGATGTGGAAGAGGTCGGTGCTCATAGGCGCGCCGTCACCGTACCAGCTTTGGGGGAAGGAATGCTCGCGGTTGAAGCATTGGCCCTCGGCGGTGTAGGTGCCGCACTGGTCCTCAACGAAGTGGTAGACGTATGCCGGGGTGCCGCCGGGCACATCGCTGTAGATGTCCCACACGGTGCCGTCGGGCCGGGCGTCGCAATCGGCGAAGGCGCCCCAAAGGCTGCTGTTGGGCAGCACGTCGTGCCCGGCGATGATCTGGTGCAGGGCCTGGCGCAGGGCGGGACCATGGAGTCCCTGGGCGGGATCGTAATAGCCGGGCGGGGGCTGGGCGTGGGCCGCCAGCACATGCAACAGCCCGATGAGCACGATCGATCGCATGCGGCAAAGGTACCCGCCACGGGTGGCATGGACCGGGGCGGCCCCGTGCATTCCGGGCAAAAAAGAAGGGGAGCCGCCCGGCTCCCCTTCCCACGAAAGCGGATGTTCGTCGATCACTTGGCCTGCTCCACGATGGCCGTGAAAGCGGCGGCATCATTGTAGGCGATCTCGGCCAGGGCCTTGCGGTCCAGGTCGATGTTGGCCTTCTTCAGGTTGGCCATGAGCACGCTGTAGCTCAGGCCGTTCTGGCGGGCGGCGGCGTTGATGCGCTGGATCCACAGGGCGCGGAAATCGCGCTTCTTGATCCGCCGGCCGATGTAAGCGTGCGTGAGGCCTTTCTCAACGCTGTTCTTGGCTACGGTATGCACGTTCTTGCGTGCGCCGAAGCTGCCTTTGGCGAGCTTCAGGACCTTCTTGCGGCGCGCCTTGGCGGCGACTTTGTTCGTACTGCGTGGCATGGTGCCGTCGGGTTTTTGGACGAGAGCGTCCGCGCGGTGGCGGATCTTGTGGGCTGCACGTCCTGGTGAACGCTACCTGTTGTTGTACCCCGGTGCGATCGGGTATGGCCTCAGGGAAGGAGTTCGAGGATGCTCTTCTTGTCGCTCGGATGCACAAGGGTCATCTTCGTGAGGTTGCGCTTGCGCTTGGTCTCCTTCTTGGTGAGGATGTGGCTCTTGTAAGCGTGTTTCCGCTTGATCTCGCCGGTGCCGGTCAGCTTGAACCGCTTCTTGGCGCCGGACTTGGTCTTCATCTTGGGCATGGCCGCTGGGGTTGTTGTTCCGCTTTCGTTGCTTTCGTCGGGCGTGGCCGAGGAAGGGGGCTTTGCGGCCCGGCCCCTCGGTCACGGGGCGCGAATTTACTTCTTCTTCTTGGGGATCAGGTACATGATCATGCGCTTGCCTTCGAGCTTGGGCATCTGCTCCACGATGGCGATGTCTTCGAGCTCTTGGGCGAACTTCAGCAGCAGGATCTCGCCGCGCTCCTTGAACACGATGGTGCGGCCGCGGAAGAAGACGAACGCCTTCACCTTGTGGCCCTCCTCGATGAACTTGCGGGCGTGCTTGAGCTTGAAGTTCAGGTCGTGCTCGTCGGTGTTGGGGCCGAAGCGGATCTCCTTCATCTCCACCGTGGCCGCCTTCGCCTTGATCTCCTTCTGCTTCTTCTTCAGGTCGTACAGGAACTTCTTGTACTCGATGATGCGGCACACCGGCGGGTCGGCCTGGGCGGTGATCTCCACCAGGTCCAGCCCCTGTTCCTCGGCCATGCGCAGGGCGTCGCGTATGGGGTAGATGCCGGGTTCCACGTTCTCGCCCACCACGCGCACTTCAGGCACGCCGGTGATGCGGTCGTTGATCCGGTGGGGATCTTCCTTGATGACCCGGCCCCGGTAGGGTCTACGGCCGCCCGGACGGGAGCCGCCGGGGCGTTTGAAAAATGGTCCTGCCACGTATAGGGTGTTGGTTCTTATCGTTCAAATGCCTTCAGTTGCTCCGCCGTACGGGCGTTCACCAGATCGGCGAACGCCTGCGGGGCCATGGTGCCCAGGTCGCCCTGCCCATGCTCCCGTACGGCCACGGTGCCACTGCCGGCCTCTTTCTCCCCGATCACGAGCATGAACGGGAATTTGGCCAGTTCCGCATCGCGGACCTTCCGGCCGATCTTCTCGCTCCTTTCATCAACGGAGGCGCGAATATCGGACTTTTTCAGGACATCGGCGACGGCCTTCGCATCGGCGATGTACTTGTCGCTGATGGGCAGCACGATGGCCTGCTCCGGTGCGAGCCACAGCGGGAAGCGCCCGGCGGTGTGCTCGATCAGCACGGCGATGAAGCGCTCCAAACTGCCGAAGGGCGCGCGGTGGATCATCACCGGGCGGTGGCGCTGGTTGTCGCTGCCCACGTACTCCAGCTCGAAGCGCTCGGGCAGGTTGTAGTCCACCTGGATGGTGCCCAGCTGCCAGCGCCGGCCCAGGGCGTCCTTCACCATGAAGTCCAGCTTCGGGCCGTAGAAGGCCGCCTCGCCATGCTCCACCACGGTCTTCAGCCCCTTTTCGGCGGCCGCCTCGATGATGGCCTGCTCGGCCTTGTCCCAGTTCGCGTCGCTGCCGATGTACTTGCTGCGGTCGTCCTTGTCGCGCAGGGAGATCTGGGCCTCGTAGGTCTCGAACTCCAGGGCGCGCAG
>JAVFAQ010000403.1:0-2687 GCA_034002325.1 Flavobacteriales bacterium
TGACGCCGCCGGCGAGGCGATCGACAACGCTGCCGAGGAGGTGAAGGACGCCGCCGAGGAAGCGAAGAGCGCCGTGACCGAATAAGGTCTTGAGCACCTTTGGACAAGGGCTGCCTGCGGGCGGCCCTTGTTGCTTGGGGGTGTGCGGGTCAGCGCGTGCCGGCCAGGTCGGGGCTGCCGGCGGCCAGGGCCTCGCGGGCGCGGGCGTAGATGCTGTCCGATCCCAGCACCGTGCCGTAGAACCCGGCATTGCCCCACAGGTTGCGGGCCATGCCGGCCTTGAGCCGCAGGGCGATCGCTTGGGCGGAGCGCTCCATGTCGCCTTCGTCGGGGCGCACGCCTTCCTCGGCCGCACGTTGCAGCAGCTCCCGCATCAGGGCCTCGTCCACCTCGAAGCGGCGCACGAATTCCTCCGGCGAGCCGTACCTGCCCAGCTCCCTGCGCCTGCGGTCCACCGCATCGAAGGCGAACTGGTGCAGGGTGCCGGAGAACACGAGCCGGGTGAAGAAGCGTGAGCCCTCGGTGGTGTCCGCGGGCACGAAGATGTCGGGCATCACGCCCCCGCCGCCGTACACGGTACGCCCCGAGCGGGTGTGGAAGACCTGGCTGGAGTCGATCCGGATGCTGTCCGCGGAAAGCATCTCGCTGTGCGCGTAGCGGTGCTCCAGGTCGCCGTGGTAGTCCACCCCGTTGCCGTACGGCCGCTGGATGGAACGGCCGCTGGGGGTGTAGTAGCGGGCGGTGGTGAGGCGTACGGCGCTGGCATCGGGCAGGTCCACGTGTTCCTGCACCAGGCCCTTGCCGAACGATCGCCGGCCCAGGATGGTGCCGCGGTCGTTGTCCTGCACGGCGCCGGCGATGATCTCGCTGGCACTGGCGGAGGTCTCGTCGATGAGCACCGCCAGGGGGATCTCCTCGAAGCCGCCGCGGCGCGTGGCCACGATGTCCTTCCGTGGTGAATTGCGCCCCTGGGTGTACACGATGGTGCGGCCGGCGGGCAGGAACTCATCGGCCAGGTCGATGGCGGCGTTGAGGTAGCCGCCGCCGTTGCCGCGCAGGTCGAGCACCAGGTGCTTCATGCCCTTGTCGCGCAGGTCGTTGGCGGCCTCCACGAACTCCGCATGGGTGTTGCGCGCAAAGCGGATCACCTTGATGTACCCGGTGCCGTCGTCGTCCAGCAGGGCCACGGCCACGCTGTGGATGGGGATCTTGCCGCGGGTGATGGTCACCTCGAAGGTGCCGTCGCGCCCGGGCCGCAGCAGGTCCACGGTCACCTGGCTGTCCTTGGGCCCGCGCAGGGACCGCATCACGCCGTCGTTGGTGATTCCCACGCCGGCCAGCGGCATGGTGTCCGCGCGCAGGATGCGGTCGCCGGGGCGTATGCCGAGGGCCTCGCTGGGCCCGCCCTCGATGGCGGCCACCACCACCACGGTGTCGCGCTGTATGGAGAACTCCACGCCGATGCCGTCGAAGCTGCCCTCGAGGGGTTCCTGCGCGGCGCGGAGCTCTTCGGCGCTGATGTAGTAGCTGTGGGGGTCCAGGCGCTGCAGGATGTCCTGGAGCACATCGTCCACCAGGGCGTTCTTCTCCACGGTGTCCACGTATTGCCGGTCGATGAGGTCCAGCACCCGGGCGATCTTGGTGGCGGGGTCGGGCGTGCGCGGGCTGAGCAGGCCGAGCGGCCCGGGGTCGGTGGCCGGGCCGGTGCTGCGGCCGATGTACAGGCCGGCCACCAGGGCGACGGCAAGGAGCAGCGGGCGGAAGGCGGAGATGCGGGCCATGGTCAACAGGCCTCCAACTTATGGACCAGCACGCCACCGCTCTTCAGCAGGTCCAGCCCGGCGGGGTCCTTGTAAGCGTCCAGGTACACCAGCCGCTTGATGCCCGACTGCAGCACGAGTTTGCTGCAATCCTTGCAGGGGGAGTGGGTGAGGTAGAGCGTGGCGCCGCGTGCATTGTTGGTGCTGCGGGCCACTTTCAGGATGGCGTTGGCCTCGGCGTGCAGCACGTACCATAGTGTCAGGCCGTTGGCATCCTCGCAATCGTTGGAGAAGCCGGTGGGGGTGCCGTTGTACCCGTCGCTGATGATCATGCCGTCCTTCACCAGCAGGGCGCCCACCTTCTTGCGGATGCAGTGGCTGAGCTTGGCCCACTCCAGCGCCATGCGCATGTAGGCACGGTCATAGCGTTCCTGCTTGGCGGGGTCGGGATAGATAAGGGTGTCGTTCTGCATCGGACCATGGCGACCATGGCCGGTGCCATGATCTTCTGATCATCTGATCGACCGATCATCTGATCCGTTCGTACCCAGGGCGGGACTCGAACCTGCCTTCGGCAGGCAGGCCCGCCGAACTCCACGCTGGATCAACGGTGCTTGCCGCTGTTATCTGTACCCAGGGCGGGACTCGAACCTGCCTTCGGCAGGCAGGCCCGCCGAACACCACGCTGGATCAACGGTGCTTGTCGCTGTTATCTGTACCCAGGGCGGGACTCGAACCCGCACGAATTGCTTCACTGGTGTTTGAGACCAGCGCGTCTACCGATTCCGCCACCTGGGTAGGGGCCGTACTTCTTCTTCGCCCGCGAAGTTCTTTAAGGTATTCCTTCCCGACGCCGGACTTGAGGAATTTTTCACGTTTTCTTGCCGTCGGCCGATCGGGGAAGGTCTCGACCAGCAGCACTTCAAA
>JAVFAQ010000404.1:0-2686 GCA_034002325.1 Flavobacteriales bacterium
GATCTCCTGCACGATCGCATCGAACACCCCGGTATGGCCCACCATGTCCGGGTTGGCGAAGTTGAGCACCACCAACCGGGCGTCCCCGTCACGCAGCTCGGGCAGGATCGCGTCCACGATCCCCTGGGCGCTCATCGCGGGCCGCAGGTCGTAGGTGGCCACCTTGGGCGAAGGGAGCATGATCCGCCGCTCGCCGGGGAAAGGGGCCTCACGGCCGCCGCTGAAGAAGAAGGTCACGTGCGGGTACTTCTCGGTCTCGGCGATGCGCACCTGGGCCATGCCGGCCCGCGCCACCACCTCGCCCAGGGTCATGGGCAGGTCGTCCTTGCGGAAGAGCACCTGCACATCGCGGTAGGTGGGGTCGTACTCGGTCATGGTGACGTAATGCAGCGGGAGCGGCCGCATGCCGTGGTCCGGAAAGGCCTGCTGGGTGAGGGCCTGGGTGATCTCGCGGCAACGGTCGGTGCGGAAGTTGAAGCAGATCGTCACATCGCCCGCAGCGATGGTGGGGGCCGGGGCGCCATCGGGCCCGGCCACCGCGAAGGGCTCGATGAACTCGTCGGTCATCCCCGCCGCATAGCTCCGGTCGAAGGCCTCGATCGGCCCGTTGACCGGGGTGCCCTCGCCGCGTACCAGCAGGCCGTAGGCCCGGGCGATACGCTCCCAGCGTTTGTCGCGGTCCATGGCGTAGTACCGCCCCACCACGCTGGCCACCTGCACGGGCAGGCCGTCCATGGCCTTGAGAAAGCGCTGCATGGCGCCCTTCCCGCTGCGCGGGTCGGCGTCGCGGCCATCGGCGAAGGCATGGACGTACACACGGGGCACGCCGGCTTCCACCGCGCACCGGCAGAGGGCCTCGGCGTGGGTGCGCATGCTGTGGACGCCCCCGTCGGAGAGCAGGCCCATGATGTGGAGCTTGACGCCGGGCGCCCGGGCGGCGGCGAAGGCCGCTTGCAGCTGCGGCACCTGCGCCAGGCTGCCGTCGGTGATGGCCTTGTCGATGCGCACCAGGTCCTGGTCCACCACGCGCCCGGCACCGATGTTCAGGTGGCCCACCTCGCTGTTGCCCATCTGGCCCGCCGGCAGGCCCACGTGCAGGCCGTCGGTGAGCAGGGTGGCGTGGGGCGCGGTGGCCAGCAACCGGTCCATGAACGGGGTGCGCGCCCGGGCGATGGCGTCGGTATGGTCGCCCGCACCGATGCCCCATCCGTCCAGGATCATCAGCAGGGCCTTCGGATGGCTCATCAGCGCAGGGGGAAGGAGGCGGCGAAGATAGCCCCGCCCCCCGGCCGTTCACGGACCGCGACCGTACCGCCCGATCGCTGCACCAGGCGCCGCACGATGTACAGGCCCAGGCCGGTGCCCTTGGCCCGGCGCGTCTCCTCCTGGCCGCCGCGGTGAAAGCGCTCGAAGATCAGGTCGCGCTCCTGCACCGGCACCCCCGGCCCGCGGTCGGCCACCAGCAGCCGCCATCCGTCGCGGGCGGCCTCCACGCTTATCTCGATCGGGGTGCCCGGCGGGGCGTACTTCGCCGCGTTCTCCACCAGGTTGTCCGCGATGCTGCGCAGGGCCTCCTCATCGGCATGCACCATGCACTGCGCCGGCCCGGTCACGGACACCGCGTGGTCGCGCGCCGGGCCCATGCGCGCACGCTCGGCCACCGCGTGCAGCAGCGCCATCACGTCCAGTTCCTCGGGGTGCAGCTCGATGACGTCCTCGGCCGCGCGCGTGGCGAGCAGCACCTTGTCCGTGAGCACCGCCAGCCGGCCCGCCTCGTCCAGGGCGCGCTGCTTGAGCTCCTGCACCTGCCCCTCCTCGAGCCCCGGGCGCGAGAGCGTCTGCAGCTGGAGCTTGATCGCCGCGATGGGGGTGCGCAGCTCATGGCTCACGGCCAGCAGGAAATTGCGTTGGGCGCGGGCCATCTCCAGGTCGCGCCGCACCGCGCGGTAGGTGAGCAGCAGCACGATCAGCAGCAGCACCACGAACACCAGGCCCTCGCCCAGCACCATGCGCATGCTGCGGGCGGTGTCGATCACCGGGCCGGGATCTCCGCCCAGGGCCTGCACATGCACGGCCAGGTCGTGCACCTCCTGGTCGCGCCGCAGCAGCAGCACCGCCCACCAGATGAATTGCGCCACCACGTAGGTGGTGAGCACGCCGAACAACAGCAGGGTACGACGTTGGGCGGGCCGGGCCATCCGCCCAAAAGTAGCAGCGGCCCGAATGCGAAGCCCCCCGGAGCGGGCCGGGGGGCTTGCGGTGGTGCCTCCCAGATTCGAACTGGGGACACATGGATTTTCAATCCATTGCTCTACCAACTGAGCTAAGGCACCGATCTTCGCATGCGCAGGGCCGGGGCCCTTTCGCCGCGAGGGCCGCAAAGATAGATAACCGCACGATCCGATGGGCACCGGCCACTTGATCCTTGATGTGGGGAACACCCGGTGCAAGGCGGCGCTGTTCCGGGGCGGCGTGCTGCGGCGCTGGGCCGTGCTGCCGGCGGGCGACGCGGCGGCGGTGGCGGGCTTCCTGCACGGGGAGGTGCCGGCGGCCATCGGCATCGGCTCGGTGGCGGCGGACCGCCCCGCACTGATGGCGCAGCTCGCGGCCATCGCGCCGGTGCTCGTCCTCACGGGGGCCTCGCCCACGCCGTTCGCCACCCGCGTGCGCGACCGGGCGGCCCTGG
>JAVFAQ010000405.1:0-2675 GCA_034002325.1 Flavobacteriales bacterium
GGGGGGGGCTTCGGCAGGATCTTGTAGCCCTGGGCCATGGCCGCGGTGCGCACCAGCACGTCCAGCTCGTCCGGCGCGGCCTTTTCCGGTGGCGACGTGGCTTCCTCGGCGGAAGGGGCGGGGGGCGTTACCGGCGGATCGCTCGGCGTGGGACCCACGGACGCTTCCGGAGGCTCGGCGGCGGTCACGGGAGCCGGTGCCTCCGCTGTGCCTTCGGTCGCGACCGGTTGCTGCGGCCCGGCCGCTGCGGTCGCTCCTGTGGCCACCACTTGCCCGGTGGCCGCATCCTGCTCCGGGCCGCCGTCCGGTGCGGCGTTCCCGGGTCCTTGGCCGGTGGGCGGCAGCGGCGTGGGCGCTTCGTGGCCGTTCACATCGTCGGACGGCTCCGTCACCACGGGCGGCTCCCCGGGTTCCGGAGCGGGTGGTGCGATAGGCAGCGGGTGCAGCGCATCGTGCAGGGCGGCGCGCCGGGGTATGTGGGCCGCGGCCGTGCGCAGGGCCTCGTCGGAAAGCACCCCGCCCCCGGCATGGGCGCCGGCCGCATGCAGGAAGTGCGCCCCGGCGAACCACGGATAGCGGGCCGCCAGGTCCTTCAGGTCCGCCAGGTCGCCGGCCGCCACCCGGGCGGGGTCGTCGATCAGGGCGGTGAGGCGCTCGCGGTCCATGGCTACCAACTTCCTACGGTGCGGTCGAAGATATCCTGCGCCAGCTGCCCGCCGATCTCGCGCACCAATTGTTCTTCCACGGTGGCCAGGTCCTGGGCGCTGTTGTAGTCGGCGAAGCGGCTCACGGTGAACTGCGCGTTCTTCTTCGGTTCCAAGGTGTTCACGTAGGTCACGCTCACGGTCATGGTAAGGCGGTTGAGCGCGGCGGTCTCATTGGCCTGGATGCTCACGGGCTGCACGTCGTAGCCGGTGATGCTGCCGCTGTACTGCACATCGCCGTCCTCGCGGGCCAGCTTCAGCGGGGTCTGCGCCAGCAGCAGGTCGCGCAGCCGCTCGGTGAAGGTCTGCGCGCTCACGGGCGTGGCCAGCGGTGCGCCGGCCTGGAAGAGCTCCACGCTCATGGTGCGGGCCTCGCCCACGTCGCCACCGGTGAAGGAGACGTTCATGCGGCAGGCGGGGAGCAGCAGCAGCAGCAGGCAGCAGGCAGTTGGCAGGAGGCAGGAGGCAGGAGGCAGGAGGCAGGAGGCAGTTGGCAGGAGGCATGAGGCAGGCGGTGCGGCCCGGCCAACCGCCGACCGCCGACCGCCAACTGGCCAAAGACTGCTCATCGGATGCCGTACTCCTTGATCTTGCGGTACAGGGTGCGCTCGCTGATGCCCAGTTCCTGGGCCGCGCTCTTGCGCTTGTTGCGGTGCTTGATCAATGCCTTCTTGATCAATTCCTTCTCCTTCTCCTCCAGGCTCAGCACTTCCTCCACTTCGGTATGGTCCACCTCCTCGTCGGGCGCGCGGTCCAGCACGCTCACGGTACCGGGCGCCATGGTGTCGGGGATGAGGTAATCGTCCCGGTACACCGGCGTAGGCTTGGCGGCGGGCAGGGATTGGCCCCCGGCCAGGGCATGCACCTGTTCCTTTAGGGCGTTGAGGTCGTTCTTCATGTCGAACAGGAACTTGAAGATCAGCTCGCGTTCGTTGATGGCCTCGGGGCCGGTGCCGGTGTGCCCCGCGTGGGCGATGGGGGCCAGGGCGGTGGTCTCGGCGGGCAGGTAGCGGCGCAGGGTGCCGGCGCTCACCTCGCGCTCGCGCTCGATCACGCTGATCTGCTCCACCAGGTTGCGCAGCTGGCGCACGTTGCCCGGCCAGCGGTAGGCGAGGAGCAGCTGGGCGGCCTCGGGCGTGAGGGTGATGGGCGGCGCCTTGTAGCGGGAAGCGGCCTCCTGGGCGAACCACCGGAACAGCAGCTGGATGTCCTCCTTGCGGTCGCGCAGGGGCGGCACCTGGATGGGCACCGTGTTGAGGCGGTAGTACAGGTCCTCGCGGAAGGTGCCCCGGGCCACGGCCTGCAGCATCTGCACGTTGGTGGCGGCCACCACGCGCACGTCGGTCTTCTGGGCCTTGCTGCTGCCCACGCGGATGAACTCGCCGCTCTCCAGCACGCGCAGCAGGCGCACCTGCGTGGTCAGGGGCAGTTCGCCCACTTCGTCCAGGAAGATGGTGCCGCCGTTGGCCACTTCGAAGTAGCCCTTGCGCGCCTCGTGGGCCCCGGTGAACGAACCTTTTTCGTGGCCGAAGAGCTCGCTGTCGATGGTGCCCTCGGGGATGGCGCCGCAGTTCACCGCGATGTACGGGCCGTGCTTGCGGGCGCTGTACGCATGGATGATCTGGGGCATCACCTCCTTGCCGCTGCCGCTCTCGCCCTGCACCAGCACGCTCAGGTCCGTGGGGGCCACCTGCGCGGCGATCTCGATGGCGCGGTCCAGCAGCGGTGAGGCGCCGATGATGCTGAAGCGCTGCTTGATGGCCTGTACGTTCATGCCGATGCGATGGTGGGGTTGACCGCCTCCAGCACCTCGCCCTGCAGGCTGCCGCTGGTGGCGCTGATGATGCGGGCGCGGACCGTGGTGCCGGGGCGTATTTCCATCCCGGTCCTTCGCACACCTTGGTCGACCCGGTGGGTCGACGCTACGGGTGCGGAACCCGGCCGTTCTGCGGGGGTGACCACCCTGGGCAC
>JAVFAQ010000406.1:0-2659 GCA_034002325.1 Flavobacteriales bacterium
AGGCCCAGGCTGAAGGCCCGCGAGATGCCGTAATGCACCTCGATGGGCATGGTGACGGTGGCCGCACCGTCGTTCTTGCGCGTGGTCACGTTCACGCCCAGCACCTGCACGGTCTGCTCGTACGTGGTGGCGTGCGCGCCCAAGGCCACGCCGGCGGCGATGTGCAGGGTGCCCGGCGCGTTGTGTTGGGCCATGGCGCCCGAGCCCAAGGTGATCAGCGCGCCGGTGAGGAGGAGCCGGTGGACCATGGGGCCAAATTTGGGGACGGCGGCCGCTCGCATCACCATGCGGGATCGACTTCCTGCCGCAGCGGGGCCACGTCCACCACCACGGGCACGCCCAGCAGGCCGTTGGCCGTGGCGATCCGCAGCTCGTGGCCCGGCCGCCCGGCCTGTTCGCGGGGCAGGAGCCGCGCCAAGGGGTACGCCTCCCACAGCCCGTCGGCGAAGGTGTGCATGTGGAAGCCGGCGCCCGGCCCCACTTCATCGATGCGATGCACCGTGGCGGCGGGCCTTCCGTGGAAGAGGAGGTTGGCCCACAGCAGCAGGCCCATGAGCAGTGGCCCCACGGCCAGCAGGTTGAAGAGGAACCATTCCAGCCGGGCCATGCCCAGGCGCCCGGCCACCGCGCGGTAGGGCAGCAGGTTGCCGACGAAGCACAGCAGGGCCAGCGCGCGCAGCAGCTCGTCCGGCCGGACCAGGGTCCACCGCGCCACGGTGAACACGTTCACCACCGTGAGCACCACGCCCACGGCCATCAGGGTGCCGGGCCAGGAGCGGTCCTTCTCCCCACCGTTCACGGGCGGCTGTTGACGGGAGCGTGCCGCCGGGACCGGGGGTGGTGCCACCGCGTGTTTCCTTTGATGTGCCATGGCCCGCCACCAAAGTAACCACCCCGCCAACCGCCTGGCGCAGGAACGCAGCCCGTACCTGCTTCAGCATGCGCACAACCCGGTGGACTGGCACCCGTGGGGCGAGGCCGCCTTCGCCAAGGCCCGCGCGGAGAACAAATTGGTGCTGGTGAGCATCGGGTACAGCAGCTGCCACTGGTGCCACGTGATGGAACGCGAGAGCTTCATGGACACGACCATCGCCGGGAAGATGAACGCGCACTACGTATGCATCAAGGTGGACCGCGAGGAGCGGCCGGACGTGGACCACGTGTACATGACGGCCGTGCAGTTGATGACCCGCAGCGGAGGATGGCCGCTGAACTGCTTCGCCCTGCCCGACGGCCGGCCCATTTACGGCGGCACCTACTTCCCGCCCGCGCAGTGGGCCGTGGTGCTGGACAGCCTGCAGGCCACCTGGGCCAACGACCCCGCCCGCGTGCAGGAGCAGGGCGAGCGCCTGGCCCAAGGGGTGGCCGCCGCCCAGCTGGTGGACCTTCCGCCGGAGGCCGAACCCTTTTCGCGCCGCACCTTGGAGCGCCTGGTGGACGCCTGGTCGCCCCGTTTCGACCCGGTGCACGGCGGTGATGCCGGCGCACCGAAGTTCGCCATGCCCAACGGCCTGGAGTTCCTGCTGGCGTATGGCACCCTGGCCCAACGGCCCGACCTGCCGGACCATGTGCGCCTCACCCTGCGGAAGATGGCCCAGGGCGGCATCTTCGACCAAGTGGGCGGCGGCTTCGCCCGGTACAGCGTGGACGAGCGCTGGAAGGTGCCCCACTTCGAGAAGATGCTGTACGACAACGCGCAGCTGATCTCGCTCTACAGCCGGGCGCACCAGGTCTTCGGCGACCCGCTGCACCGGCGCACCGTGGAACGTACCATCGCCTTCGTGCAACGCGAGCTCACCGCCGCCGACGGCACCTTCCACAGTGCGCTGGACGCCGACACGGCAGGGGAGGAGGGCCGGTACTACGTGTGGACCAAGGACGAGATGATGGAGGCGCTGGGACCCGAGCACGACCTGGCCGCCGCCTACTACGGGCTGGACGAGCGCGGGCATTGGGAGCACGGCCGGCATGTGCTGCAACGGCCCGAAAGCGACGGGGCCTTCGCGGCCGGTTTCGGCATCGCCGAGGATGAACTGGAAGCGCGCATCACGGCCATCGACCAGGCGCTGCTGCGGGCGCGCGAACGCCGTGAACGGCCCGGCCTGGACCACAAAGTGCTCACCGCCTGGAACGCGCTGATGGTGTCGGCCCTGTGCCACGCCCACGACGCCTTCGGCCGGCCGGAATGGTTGGCCATGGCCCGGCGCTGCATGGACCGCCTGCTGGCCACGGGCAGCCGCCCGGACGGCGGGCTGTGGCGCGTGCACACCGACGGCCACGCGGCGGTGAACGGCTACCTGGACGACCTGGCCTTCGCCATCACCGCATTGCTCGACCTCTACGGGGCCACCTTCAACGAGGCGTACATCACCCGGGCCCAGGCGCTGGCCGAGCACGCCATCACGCATTACCACGACCCCGCCACCGGGCTGTTCCACTTCACCAGCGACAAGGACCCCGCGCTGGTCGCCCGGCCCATCGAATTGCATGACAACGTGGTGCCGGCCTCCAACTCGGCCATGGCCCACGCCCTGTTCCGCCTGGGCATGCTGCTGGACCAGGCGCGCTACGGCGACCGGGCCGATGCCATGCTGGCCGCCGTGCAGCACCGCATGGCCGCGCACCCCACCGCATGGACCAACTGGGCCCGACTGCTCAT
>JAVFAQ010000407.1:0-2659 GCA_034002325.1 Flavobacteriales bacterium
TTCTTCGCATCGAAGAAGCGGTTGCAGGCATCGCGGAACTCCTTCCAAACGGCCTCGTTCTCCTTCTTGGTGGCGAAGCCGGTCTGCTTCCATGCGGACTGCAGCTCCAGCGCCCGATCGGTGAGGGCCTTCCAGTCGGCGGTGCCGGCGGCGGCCTCATCGGCGATGGCCATGGCCTTGGCCACCATGGCCTGCTTGGCCTGCAGGTTGGCCTCGTGCTCGGCCCGGCGCTGCCGGTAGTGGTCGTTGATCTTGTCGTACACCACGCGGGTGGCCTCCCAGAACCCGTCGCGCACGGCCTCCCATTCCTCGCGCAGCACCGGCCCGATGGCGTGCCATTTCTCCTGGTAGACCTTCACCTGCCGCTCCAGCTCGCGCACGTTGGCCGAGGCGCCCAAGGTCACCACGTCGGCGATCAGCGCCTGCTTCAAGGCGGTGTTCTTCCGCAGGTCATGGTCGCGCAGCTCCTGGTAGATGCGGATATGGTAGTAGAACTCGTCGCGCAGGTGCGAGTAATCGCTCTGCAACTGGCGGTAGGCCTGCTGGGGCACGTTGCCGATGCCGCGCCACTGGTCCTGCAGGTCGCTGAAGCGCTTGAACGCCGCGCCGATGTTCTCCTCGTCGGCGATCAACGCGCGCAGCTCGTCCATGATGGCCTGCTTGGCGGCCAGGTTGGCGGCCTCTTCACGCGCCTTCTGCCGATGCACCTCGTTGACGCGGTGGTTGAACGTGTCCAGCAGCTGCTTGAACTCCTTGTCGGCCTCATCGTGCAGGGCGGTCGATTCCATGCACACCGCCGGCGTGTCCTCGTCGGGGGCGGCATCGTCGGCGGGCGTGGCGGTCTCGCCGTCCTGGGATGCCTGGCGGGCGGCCACGACCAGGGACTCATAGGCCTCCTTCACCGCCTCCACCGCCTCTGCGGCCTTTTCCATGTCCTCCTGCGCGACCAGCTCTTTGAGCCGGTCCACCAACTCCTGCTTGTTCACCATGCGTAGTGATCGATCCATGTCGGGCAAGTCCCGCCCGAGGCCGGTCAAATATAGAAGGATGGCGGCACCCGGCTCACACGGCGATGCCCAACATGCAGATGTCGTCCACCTGTTCGCCGTGGCCCTTCCAATCCAGGAAAGTGCGCTCGATCACATCGCGCTGGCCGGCCATGTCCAGGTGTTGGTGCGCGGTGATCAGGGCATGCAGGCGGCGGCTCTTGAAGCGTTCGCCCCGGGGCCCGCCGCTCTGGTCGGCATAGCCGTCGCTGAGCAGATAGATGCGGTCGCCGGGGCGATAGTCGATCCGATGCCCGGTGAAGGCCAGGCCGGGCCGGTGGTGCAGCCCGCCGATGGTGGCGCGGTCGCCCTTGATCACGGTGAGCTCGCCTTTGTGCAGCCAGTACAATGGCCGGTGGGCGCCGGCGAAGAGGATCACGCGGGCGCGCTGGTCCACGCGGCACAGGGCCATGTCCATGCCGTCGCCGCCACCGTCGGTGCATCCGTGCCGGCGCAGGGTCTCGCAGAGGCGGGCATGGAGCATGGCGAGCATGCCGGCGGGGTCCAGGCCCTCATGGGCGCGCACGATGTCGTTGAGCAGGGCGCAGCCGATGGCGGCCATCATGGCGCCCGGCATGCCATGGCCGGTGCAATCGGCGGTGGCCACGATGCTGGTGCGGGCATCGATGCGGTGCAGCCAATGGAAATCGCCGCTCACCAGGTCCTTCGGGCGGTCGATCACGAAGGCGCCGTCGAACACCTCGTCGTACAGGGCGGCCGGCGGCACCAGGGCCCGTTGGATCCGCCCGGCATAGGCCAGCCCGTGGGCCATGTCGTCATGCCGGGCCTGCAGCGCGTGGTGCCGGTCCTGCTGCACGCGCAACCAGCGGCCCACGGAGGTGAACAACAGGGCGCCGACCAGCAGGAATACCGCGAGGGCCACGGCGATGTGGCGCCACAAGGCGGAGCGGGCCCCGGCGTTGATCCCCTGCCACGACGCCTCGGCCACCACCAACCCCACGATGGTGCCGTCGGGCAGGGCCAATCGGTCGTAGGCCCGTACGCGGTCGTCCTGCCAAAGTGCGCCGGCCACGGGACCTTCCGCACGGTAAGCGGCGATGAGCCCACCGCCGGGGTCGGGATGCGGCGCACGGAATGCGGGCCGTGCATCGGAGGTGACGATCACCTGCAACGCGTGGCCGGCCTCGTCCGTGGCCACGATCCGCAGCGGCCCGTCGAGCGCCAGGCGCTGGACGGCGCGCCGCAAGTGGTCGTGCAGCACGTAATAGCGGGCGTCCTGGGTGCTTTTGATCACCAGGCCGGGTTCGCGGTAGCGCTCCATCAGCGCCACCACGTGCCGGGCATTGAGCTGGGCGGCCAGGGTGGCGGCCACACCGGCCATGCGGTCCACCGCCTGGGCCCGGGCGGCACGGCGTTGCTCGAAGTGGGCATGGCCGATCCACGCGGCGCACAGCAGGAGCAACGCGCCGTAGATCACGATCAGCACATGGCGGGCATGCAGGGGCGGACGAATGGGTCGCACGGCGAACGGCTTCGCCGGCACGGACCGGCGGCCCGGCTTCTACGCGCTGGGGGTCAAAGGGTTGCCCGCCGTGCGGCCGCTCAGCCCATGAACGGGTACCGGTGGTCCGTGGGCGGCAGGAAGGTCTCCT
>JAVFAQ010000408.1:0-2656 GCA_034002325.1 Flavobacteriales bacterium
CATCACCCGCGCCGGCGGACAGGCCGTGACCGATCCCGGCGAACTCCGCGTGGGCGACGAATTGGAGACCACCTTTGCGCACGGCCGCAGCATTTCCATCATCAAACGCATCGAACGCCATGGATGACCAGGCGCCCATGACCTACCAAAAGGCCTACGACGAGCTGGAGGCCATCATGCAGGACCTGCAGGCGGACAAGATCTCCGTGGACGAGATGACCGCCAAGGTGAAGCGCGCCGTGGAGCTGATCGACTTCTGCAACACCATGCTGCGCACCACCGAGGGCGAGGTGAGCGCGATCGTGAAGAAGTTGGGGCTGGGGTGACCACAAGGGCCGCCTCAGCACTTCAGGTCGGTGCCGGGCGGTGCGGCGTGGCGGAACAGGCCCCGGGGTGCCCGGAAGTACCACGGCCCAACGGCCGGTCACAGCCCGCCTTCCGGGGTGAACACGAAACGCTTCGGCCCGCCCAGGGGGTCCGGCACCTCTTTCATGGTGGGGAAGGCGCGGTGGTAGAGGTAGAGGCAGATCAGGCCGATGGCCACGGACAAGGCGCTGGGCAGCAGCCCCCAGCCCGGGCCGCGCGCGCCGGTGGCCGCCACCGACTGCACCAGGGGCATGATGCCGAACACGTTGGCCCAGCCCACCCATTGGAACACGGGGCCCTGCCATCGGTACAGGGCGTGGCCCACGAGCAGGGTGGCGATGGGCACCAGGGCGAGGTAGGCGGTGGGCAGGTCCCAGCCCAGCGGGCGCCCTTCCGCCGCGCGCCACACGCGCACCGCCGCGCTGAGCAGGACCAGCAGCATGAGCGCGCGGTGCAGGCCGCGGTGGTGCTCACGGGCCATGAGCGACGGCCGCTGGCGCAGGTGCCCGGCCACGCGCGCGGGCTTCGCCTCGGGGTGCTCGAGCATGATCTGGTCGAACGCCTGCTGGTGCGTGAAGCCGTAGCCCAGCAATTCCCCGGCCTTGCGCTTGATGGCCTTCTTCATCCCAGCACGAAGGTCGCACGCCGCACGGTACCCCGGCCCCCGCCGGTGGAGGCATGCGGCCGTCCATCCGCAGGCAGCGTTCCCGGCGGCCGAAGCGTCCGGGATGTAAGTTCGATCACCATGCGGACCCTCTTTGCGTTGTTGTTCGCCCTGCCGGCCGGGGCCGGTGCCCAAAGCTGGTGCCCGCCGGGGGCGGAGTGGGTGTACACATACTCCAACGGCTGGACCGTTGACGCGGTGGCCACCTTCAGCTATACCGGGGAGACCGTGATCGGCGGCATCACCGCCCAACGCATCGACTGGCAGTTCACAGGGTACCTCTTCGACATGTTCATCACGGAAGACCGCGACCCGGTCTTTACCGCCGTGAACGGAACGGTCGTGTCCATCCTGAACGAAAATGGTTGGGACACGCTTTATCACTTCGGCGCCGTGCCGGGCGACTCGTGGCATCCCGCGCCTTGGGTGGACATGCCTGACCTGGCATGGCAGGTGACCGATACCGGCACCACGATCATCGATGGCATGCCGTTGCGCTATCTCGCTGTGGAGAACGCGTGGATGCAGGACACCATCGTGGAACGGCTCGGCGCGTTGCGCAGCTTCATGCTGCCCTGGGAGGTCGCGTTCATCAATGCACCGACCGGCCCCTTGCGTTGCTATTCGGACACGGACATCAGCTATGCCGCATGGTGGTGGTCCTACGGCTGCAATTCGGTCACGGGGGTGGCCGGGCAGCGGGCCGATGGCTTGTCGCTCTACCCCAACCCCGGCACCACGCACTTCACCCTCGATCTCCCACCCGGCCTGCACACCATCGAACTCTTCGACGCCACCGGGCGCCGGGTCCATCACCGGCACGCCACCGGCCCGCGCACTGAAGTGCCCACCGCGCATCTCCCCGCCGGGATATACCATGTGCGTGTGGACGGCCACGGCATGGCCTGGGTGAAGGAGTAGCCCATGGACCCGGATGGACACCATGATGTGCCCATCCGGGCCCATCAGTGCCCATCACTCGCTCGCCCCCACGCAAAAGGCGCCCACCGATCCCGGCAGGCGCCTTTTCCATTGCGTTGATGTGCGCTTACACGTCAAGCTTGGCGTACACGGCGTTCTTCTCGATGAACTCGCGGCGGGGCGGCACTTCGTCGCCCATGAGCATGCTGAAGGTGCGGTCGGCCTCGGCGCCGTTCTCGATGGTCACCTGGCGCAGGGTGCGGCGCTCGGGGTCCATGGTGGTCTCCCAGAGCTGCTCGGCGTTCATTTCGCCCAGGCCCTTGTAGCGCTGCACATGCACGCTGGCGTCCTTGCTGGCGGCCTTCATGCGCTCGATGGTGGCGTCGCGCTCGGCGTCGGTCCAGCAGTACACGTGCTCCTTGCCCTTGCGCACCATGTACAGGGGCGGGGTGGCGATGTAGAGGTATCCCTGCTCGATCAGCGGCTGCATGTGGCGGTAGAAGAAGGTCATGATCAGCGTCTGGATGTGGCTGCCGTCCACGTCGGCGTCGCACATGTTCACGATCTTGTGGTAGCGCAGCTTGTCCATGTTCAGCGCCTTGCTGTCCTCGTCGGTGCCGATGTGGACGCCCAGTGCGGTGTAGATGTTGCGGATCTCCTCGTTGTCCAGGAGCTTGTGCTGCATGGCCTTCTCCACGTTGTGGA
>JAVFAQ010000409.1:0-2655 GCA_034002325.1 Flavobacteriales bacterium
TCCACCAATCGTTTGGCCAGCCACACATTGATGGCGCCGCCGCTGTAGCACACCACTTCGGGCACGCCGAACAGGGCCGTTTCCAGGGTGGCGGTGCCGCTGGTCACCAGGGCGGCGCGGGCGTGGCGCAGCACGTCGTAGGTGCGGCCGGCCACCACCGTGGCGGGCCGGTCGCCGATGGCTTCGGTGTACACCTCCGGCGGGGTGGACGGCGCGGCGGCCACCACCATGCGGTGATCGGGGTGGCGGGCGGCGGCCTTGAGCATCAGCGGCAGCATGCGGGCGATCTCCTGGCGGCGGCTGCCGGGCAGCAGGGCGATCACCGGCCGGCCGTCGTCGCCGGGCAGCGGGGCCAGCGGCGTGCGGCCCTCCTGCTCGATCGCGTCCAGCAGCGGGTGCCCCACGAAATCCACCGGCATGCCGTGCCGCGCGTACCATGCCTGCTCGAAGGGCAGGATCACGTACATGCGGTGCACCACCTTCTTGATCGTGCGCACGCGGCCCTTCTTCCAGGCCCACACCTGCGGGCTGATGTAGTAGTGCACGGGGATGCCCCGGGCGTGGGCCCATTCGGCGATGCGCAGGTTGAAGCCCGGGTAGTCGATCAGCACCAGCGCATCGGGGCGGAAGGTTTCGATGTCCTTCTTGCAGGCGGCGATGTTGCGCAGGATCGTGCGCAGGTGGCGGACCACCTGGGTGAAGCCCATGAAGGCCAGCTCGCGGTAATGCCTCACCACCACGGCCCCGGCGTCGGCCATGCGGTCGCCGCCCCACGCGCGCACCTCCAGCGGGGCATCGGCCACGGCGAAGAGCGCGCGCACCAGGTTGCCGCCGTGCAGGTCGCCGCTGGCCTCGCCGGCGATGATGTAGATGCGCCGGGCCATGTCACAGCAGCAGCACCACGATCACGGCGCCGTAGATGAAGGTGGCGACCACCACGCCGCGCATGGCCTTGTGCATCCACTGGCGGTCGAACAGGAAGAAGGGCAGCAGATTGGCGATGAGCGAGAGGCTGAGGATGGGCGCCTGGAAACGGCGGGTGCCCAGGAAGAGGTCGTTGATGAAGTAGGGGATGTCCAGGTGCGGCCTGATCCACGTGGTGTGGATGTAGCCGTAGAGGAAGAAGCCCAGCACGGGGAAGAGCAGGCCGGCCACGATGCCGGTGGCGGTGCTATCCCAGCGCATGGCCCCAGGTGTTGAGCGTGGCGATGGCGTGGTGGGCGGTCATGTCGAACTGCACGGGCACCAGGCTGGCGTATCCGTTGTCCACGGCCCACACGTCGGTGTCCTCCCCTTGTTCGTGGCTCTTGAACTCGCCGCGCATCCAGTAGTACTCCTTGTTGCCGGGATCGAGGCGGGTCTCGAACTCGTCCTCCCAGCTGGCGCGGGCCTGGCGGCACACGCGCACGCCCTTCAGCGGCCCGCCGGCCTGGCGCGGCACGTTCACGTTGAGGCAGATGCCCGGCGCCATGCCGTGGCGCAGCACGTTCTCGGTGACGGTGCGCACCACCGGCCGCACATGGCTGAAATCGGCCTCCATGCCGTGGTCCATCAGGCTGAAGCCCACGCTGGGGATGCCCTCCATGGCCCCTTCCACCGCGGCGCTCATGGTGCCGCTGTACAGCACGTTGATGCTGATGTTGGCCCCGTGGTTCACGCCGCTCACCAGCAGGTCGGGCTTGCGGCGGCCCAGCAACTTGTGGATCGCCAGCTTCACGCAGTCCACCGGCGTGCCCGTGCAGCTCCACGCCTCCACGCCGTCCATCAGGTCCACCCGGTTGAGCCGCAGGAAACTGTGGATGGTGATCGCATGGCCCATGGCGCTCTGGGGCTTGTCCGGCGCCACCAACAGCACCTGCCCGTAGGGGCGCATCTCCTCGGCCAAGGTGCGGATGCCGGGGGCGAACACGCCATCATCATTGGTGACCAGGATCAGGGGCTTCTTGCTCATGGGCGGCAAAGCTACCTTGGCGATCGGAAGTTCGGCCGGCACGGGGGGCCGCCGGCTTGCGTTCCTTTGCCCCGTTGCCCCCGGCATTCCGCTTCGACCCGCCCCATGATCGTCTGTTTCGGCCCCGGCCCCAAGTTCAAGGGCGGCATCGCGCAGTACAACACCGCGCTGGCCCGTGCGCTGAAGGACGAAGGCGCCGATGTCACCATCGTGAGCTGGACGCAGCAGTACCCCGCGATCATCCCGCGCGAGTTCGTGGACAAGGCCAGCCGCAGCAGCTTCCTGGAGGGATATGACATCCCGGTGCGGTACCTCACCGATTGGAACAGGCCCGGCACCTGGCGGAAGACCGCGAAGGCCATCGCCGCGCTGAGGCCCGACAAGGTGATCGTCCAGTGGTACAACCCCACGCAGGGCATCCCGCTGGACCGCATCGCGAAATACCTGCGGAAGCACACCCGGGCCGAGATCCTCTTCGACCTGCACTTCGTGGCCGCCAAGGAGCAGAGCAGCCTCGATGCCCGGCTCACGCGGATGGCGCTGCGGCACGGGCACGGCTTCATCGTGCATGCGTACAGAACGGCGGAGGAGCTGAAGGCCCTGATGCCGGAGAAGGCGTTCGCGGTGACGTTGGACGGGGAGCGAAGCAACGAGTGGCGAGTGGCGAGTGGCGAGTCTGCCGTCACAGCAGCATCGGCAGACTC
>JAVFAQ010000410.1:0-2655 GCA_034002325.1 Flavobacteriales bacterium
CTATCCGTTCTTTCGGGCGAAGTCGTCCATCACGTCCACCAGCACTTGCACGCTTTCCAGGGGCAGGGCGTTGTACATGCTGGCGCGGTAGCCGCCCACGCTGCGGTGGCCGCGCAGGCCATTGATGCCGGCGGCCTTCCACAGGGCGTCGAAGGCGGGCTCCAGGGCCTTGTCCTTCAGCACGAAGGTGGCGTTCATGGCGCTGCGGTCCTCCACGGCGGTGGTCCCCTCGAACAGCGGCAGGCGGTCGATGGCGCCGTAGAGCAGGGCGGCCTTGGCATTGTTGCGGCGCTCGGCCTCAGCGACGCCGCCGATGCCCTTGAGCCATTCCAGGGTGAGCATGCTCACGTACACGGCGTACACCGGCGGGGTGTTGTACATGCTGCCCTTGGCGCCGTGGTTCAGCAGGTCCATCATGGGGCTGAGGGTGCGCCCGGTGCGGCCCAGCTTTTCGGGGTCGAAGAGGTGGACCGTGGCACCGGCAGGCCCCATGTTCTTCTGGGCACCGCCATAGATCAGCGCGAACTCACCGGCGTTCACCGGGCGGCTGAAGATGTCGCTGCTCATGTCGCAGATCAGCGGCGCGGCGCTCTTCGGGAAGGTCTTGTACTGGGTGCCGAAGATGGTGTTGTTGCTGGTGAAGTGCAGGTAGTCCACGTCGGCCGGCACGTTGATGTCCTTGGGGATGTAGCTGAAGTGGCGGTCCTCGCTGCTGGCCACCACGGAGCAATCGCCGGCCAGGCGGGCTTCCTTGATGGCCCGGGAGGCCCATTCACCGGTGTTGATGTAGGCGCTGCGCCCACCGACGCGCAGGTAGTTCTGCGGCACCATGTGGAAGCCCATGCTGGCCCCGCCGCCGAGGAAGACGACCTGGTAGCGGTCGGGTGCGTTGAGCAGTTCCTTCACCAGGGCCTGTGCCCGCTCCATCACCTCGATGATGGGCCCGCTGCGGTGGCTCATTTCCAGGATGGAGAGGCCGCTGCCGTTGAAGTCGCGCACGGCCTGGGCGGCCTTCTCGAAGACCTCCTGCGGCAGGATGCAGGGGCCGGCGCTGTAATTGTGGACCTTGGGCGGGGCGATGGTGCTCATGCGGCGTGGATTTCCGGCCGCAAATGTAACCCCCTGCGGGCGGGTGGTCCCGGGCGCGCGTCACGGCTTCACCTTCCACACCTTGTCCGCCTGCTCCAGGTAGGTGGGCAGCGCGGCCGAGCCGTACCACGGGTAGAGGTCGGCGGCCAGCAGCCCGGCGGCCACGGCCGGGTCGGTGCGCAGCAGCGTGCGCACCTGGGCGGTGTCCGTGGCGGTGAAGATGAACAGGCCGCGATAGCCCTTGTCGTTGCGCCCCAGCGGCCCGGCCACCACCATGTCGCCGCTTTCCACCAGCCGGCCGATGTTGTCCAGGTGCCCCCGGAAGCAGCTGTCCGTCACGGCCTTCTCCAGCCCCGTGGCCGGGCCGGTGCGCAGGATCGCCAGGGTGTAGGAGCGCATGCCCCAGTCGTCCGCACCGAGCGATGCGGCCAGGGCGGGGTCATGGTCCGGGTTGTGCTGGGCGGCCGTCACGTGGACAAGGCCGACGGCAGCGAGGAGGGTGAGCAGCGGGCGCATGGGGATGGATGTAAAGGCGAATGTAGGGCGGTGGCCATGCCCGGGCTACCCGACCGTGCGGCCCATCAACCGTTCCAGCAGGAAGACCGGCACCAGCCCCACGCCCACGATCATCAGGGCGGGCACGGCGGCCTCGGCCCATTGTTCGATGCGCGACTGGTAGAACACGTGGGTGCTGAGGGTCTCCATGCCGAAGGGGCGCAGGATCAGCGTGAGCGGCAGTTCCTTGATCACCTCGATCAGGGTGATGGCGGCGGCGGCCAGCAGCGCGGGGCGCAACAGGGGGAGGTGGACGTGGAGGAAGGTGCGCAGCGGGGAGGCCCCCAGCAGGTGGGCGGCCTCATCGTAGGCGCGCGGTTGCTGGGCCATGCCGGCCTGCAGCGGGTTGTGGGCCATGGCCAGGAAGCGCACGGCGAAGGCGTAGGCGATCAGGGGCATGGTGCCGATCAGCGGCCGGCCGGTGCGCGTGGTGTACCAGCCGGCCAGCGCCATGGTGCCGATGGCGATCACCGCGCCGGGCACCACGTAGCCCATGGCGGCCAGGCGGGCCAGGGGCGCCCCGCCGTTGCGCTTGCCGTAGATGAACACCAGGGCGATCAGCAGGGTGAGCACGGCGGACATGCCGGCGAGCTTCACGGTGTTCCACAGGGGTGCGGCCAGGCCGGCCCACTGCACGTGGCCCGCGGTGCGCACGGCATCGTGCACCAGGGCGCCCACCGGCAGCACGAAGGCCACGCCCAGCAGCAGGGCGCACCAGCCGGTGGCGGCGCCGGCCCGCCATCCGCGCAGCACGGTGGGGCGGTAGGCCCGGTGCGTGGCCGTGCGCCGGGCGCGGCGGCCGATGCGGTCCTCGACCAGCGCGATGGCCCCCACGATCAGCACCAGGATCGCCGCGATGCGCAGGGCGCTGCCCGTGTCGTACAGCCCGCCCCAGCTGCGGTAGATGCCCACCGTGAGGGTATGCACGCCGGAATGGCTCACCGCGCCGTAGTCGTTCAGGGCCTCCATGGCCACCAGCAGGGCGCCGGCGGCGATCGCGGGCCGCGCCAG
>JAVFAQ010000411.1:0-2629 GCA_034002325.1 Flavobacteriales bacterium
CTCGATCTCACGCGCAACCGCTTCGTGATGGGCTATGCGGCCTTGATGCTGCTGATCGCCCAGGGCCTGTTCATGCTGGAGGACGATCCGATGAAGGCGCTGCTGAGCATCGTGCAAGTGGTGCTGGCACTGGTGCCGCTGATCGCGCTGGTGTTCACCGTGGTGTACATGTACGACATCCAGGAGTTCACGCAACTCTTGGCGGTACAGCCCATCGCGCGGCGCGCCATCCTGGGCGGGCAGTTGCTGGCGCTGGCCGTGGCGCTGCTGCTGGCGCAGGCCTTCGGGCTGGGGCTGCCGCTGCTGGTGCATGCGCCCAACGCCTCGGCGCTGATGCTCTCGCTCTCGGGCTCGGGGCTGGTGCTGGTGTTCGCCGCACTGGGCGCGCTCATCGCCCTGCGCCAACGCGAGAAGGCGCGCGGCGTGGGCATGGCGCTCACCGTGTGGCTGCTCTTCGTGCTGGTGTACGATGCGCTGCTGCTCTGGGGCATGTTCGCGCTGAGCGACTACCCCATCGAGCCGTTCATCATCCCCCTCGCGGGCCTCAACCCGATCGACCTCGCCCGCATCATGGTGATGCTCGAAGTGGACCTCGCCGCCATGATGGGCTACAGCGGCGCCATCTACAAGAACTTCTTCGGCAGCGGGCCGGGCATGGCGGTGGCCGCGTTGATCCTGCTGCTGTGGATGGCCATACCGGCGTGGCGCAGCTTCGTGGTCTTCAGAAGGAAGGACCTGTGAGGGTCGATCAGAGGATCAGAAGATCAGACAATGGGACAATGGGACAATGGGACAATGGAAGGATGTTCGGAGCGGGTCCTCATGAAAGCGTGTTCATCGGGACCGTTGCCCAAAACGCTTCATGGTCCTATCCGCTCATCCTCTGATCCTCTGATCTTCTGATCGTCTGATTTTCTGATCCTCTGATCCTCTGATCGTCTGATCCTCTGATCCTCTCCCGCCATGTTCCGCCTGATGATCATCCTCCACCTCCTCGGCGCTTGCATCTGGGTGGGCGGGCACTTGGTGCTGCTGCTGGGTGTGCTGCCGCGGGCCTTGCGCGAGCGCGACCCGTCGGCGGTGCTGCGCTTCGAGCAGGGGTACGAGCGCATCGGCATACCGGCGTTGCTGGTGCAGGCGGTCACGGGCATCTGGCTGGCGAGCCGCTACGTGCCGGGGCTGTGGCCCGCGTTCACCTTCGGCGATCCGTTGCGCAGCGCGGTGGCCATCAAGTTGCTGCTGTTGCTGGGCACGGTCCTCACCGGGGTGCATGCGCGCCTGTGGGTGCTGCCCCGGCTCACGCCCCAACGCATGTCGAACATGGCCCTGCACGTGGCGGTGGTGACGCTCATGGCCCTGGCGCTGCTTTACGTGGGCGCGTTCATCCGCACGGGGGCGTGAGGCCGGCCGGCAGGTGACAAAATTCAGGTGCCGAATGTGACATCCGTCATGGTGGCAGCGCTGCGCGGCCCTCAATTTCGTGCTGTCAAAACCACACCCATGAAGACCAGCACCTACCTCCTTCCGGTCGCCTTCCTGATCCCCCTGCTGCTGGCCTGCGGCGGCGGCGAGGCACCGGCCACCGGCCCCGCCGGCATCACCCCCGGCGCGGGGCAGAGCGCCGTGGCCGACGACATGTCCAACCCCAACGTGGTGCAGATCGCGGTGGCATCGCCGGACCACAAGACGCTGGTGGCCGCCGTGCAGCACGTGAAGTACGAGGACGTGCTCGTGAACGCCGGCCCCTTCACCGTGTACGCCCCCACCGACGCCGCCTTCAACGCGCTGCCCGCCGGCACCTTGGACGACCTGCTGAAGCCCGAGAAAAAGGCCACGCTCACCGACATCCTGGAGTACCACGTGGCCCTGGGCGTGATGCGGCCCGAGCAGATGACCAACGGCCGCAAGGTGGGCATGGCCAACGGCGGCAACGTGAAGTTCACCGTGCAGGACGATGGCACCGTGATGATCAACGACGCGAAAGTGCTGGGCTCCGCCCCCGCCAGCAACGGCCTGGTGGTGATCATCGACAAGGTGCTCATCCCCGAATGATGTTGAGGTGCCGTTCCTTTGGGAATGGTGAAAGTGCGAGGGCGTCTGGGCGGGCGCCCTCGCTGTTCCCGGCCGGTGCTCCCACCCGCCTGCCCCGGTGACATCCGTCATATTGCGGACGCGCTTGTCCGAATACTTTCGGCCACCATGGCGAGGGAAGCGGTACCACCACCCACGGGCCCGGCCTTCGGTGCCCCGCACCGCCGCGCGATCTTCTTCGTGCTGGTGGCCTTGTTCGCGGTGCAGTCGGCGATCACCTACACCACCGCCACCGCCGTGGCCGATCCGCAGGCGCGTTACGATGCCGCGGCCGAGCGCGGCGCCCGATGGTACCGCGAGTTCAACTGCACCGCCTGCCATCAGTTCTATGGGCTGGGCGGCCACATGGGCCCCGACCTCACCAACGTGATCAGCGCGCCGGACAAGGGTGCGGCCTTCGCCCGGGGCATCATCCTGCACGGCACGCAGCGCATGCCCGTGATGGGCGTATCGCCCGAGCAGGCCGACGACCTGGTGGCCTTCCTCCAAGCCGTCGATGTCACCGGCGTCCATCCCATCCGCCACCTCGACCTCACCC
>JAVFAQ010000412.1:0-2624 GCA_034002325.1 Flavobacteriales bacterium
CCTCGGTGGCGGCAAAGCCCGGGAAGATCTCCACCCCCAGAGCCTCGGCCTGCCCGGCCAGCCAGCGGGTCAGCATGCCGAGCGATGCGATGTAGTTGCCCTGGTTGTGGAAGCACTGCGGCAGCAACCAGCCCGGGGTGGCGCGCGCGCCGGTCTCGGACAGGAACAGGAACCGGTCGCGGGTGGCCTTTTGCGTCAGCGGGGCGCCGCGCTCGGCCCAGTCGGGGATCAGCTCGCTCAGCGCGCGCGGGTCGATGATCGCGCCCGAGAGGATGTGGGCGCCCGGTTCGGCACCCTTTTCCAGCACGCAGACCGAGATTTCCCTGCCCGCTTCACCGGCCTGCTGCTTGAGGCGGATGGCGGCCGACAGGCCGGCCGGCCCGGCACCCACCACCACCACATCGTATTCCATCGAGTCGCGCGGGCCGTATTCGGCCAGGAGTTCTTCCGCACTCTTCATGTTCCACCCTTTGTCGTGTTGCCTTGGCCCGCGCTGGGGGCGGACCGTGGTTTTCGTGCAATTGGCCGGTCTTACACCGTGGCCAGGTTGTAGATGGCCGAGCCCATCAGCACCAGTATGCACAGGAAACCGCCGAACCAGACCAGGCTGCGCAGCGCCTGGGCACCGCTGAGGTAGAAGATTCCGTGCAGGACGCGGCAGACGACGAAGACCACGGCCAGCACCGTGATCAGCTCCACCGCCACGGCGCCGAACTGCGCCATCAGCACGGCGGCGGCAAAGGGCGCAAAGGCTTCGAACGCATTCAGCTGGGCGGCATTGCCGGCCCGCACCCGGATGCTGTCCTGCTTGGCGATCCAGCCGCGCGGGTCCTTGTTGTTGTAGCCGGGTGCGCCGGTCTTGGCGAACACCACCCAGACATAGGGCAGCAGGAAGGCAATGAGGATGCAGCTGTAGGCAACGAGCATGGCGAAATTTCCATGGGTGGTGATCGGGTCAGTCTACAGCGACAGGGCCGCAATTGCGGTTGTTGTCGCGGGCTTCGATGCAGTGCACGCGGCGATGGTCCGGATGGCGGCCATCGCGGCAACGGGCACCGTCACCCCGCAGTCTGCATGAACGCACGATGCACCGAAGCCGGCCCTGCGGGCATGGATCATGAAGCACATTCCAAAAGTGAAATGAGCCTGAGCGATGTCATTTGGGTGGGTCAGGCGGCCTGTTTGGCCTGAATGGTGCGGAACAGCTTTTTTCGAGCTTCAAGCAGTTCCTTTGCGGCTTGGTTGTCGGTCATGGCATGTGCCTTGCGTTCAAGTTCGGTCAGAGTCAGACCCGGCTTGAGGAAGCGCTCAGCGTTTGGCAGTGCCTTGAGTTTTTCATACGGCGTGTTGATGAGGTGTTTGGGATAGCGGCGGCGCTGGCGGCCTTTGTCATCGATCACGATCTCCGGGAAGAAGCAGGGGCGGTGGAAGTTGAGGTAGGGGGTCAGGTGCGTGGTCAGGAAGTCATTGACGATGCCCGCGTAACGGCTTGGGATGTGGCTGTAGCCCATGTATTTGCGTACGACCGAGGCGTTCTTGCTCTCGACCAATGCGTTGTCATTGGTGCGCCTGGCACGTGACTTGGTGAACTCCACGTTCAGCTTGTTGAGCATGCCTGCGACGCGGTGATTGATGTACTCGGAGCCGTTGTCGGTATGAAAGCCCAGGATGGCGAAGGGGAAGGTCGCCAGTGCCTTTTCCAGCACGGGAATGAGGAAGTTCTCGCTGATGCGCTCGACCGCAGCCACGACCTCATACTGGGTCACAGCGTCGACCAGATTGATGATGTACAGCCCTTTGACGCCATCCCAGTCACCTTGGTGGACCGAGTCCACGCGCAGGTAGCCGGGTTGGCCTTGAGGATCGGGACGCCGGCGCTCACCGATGGTAACGGCGCGAGCTTGGGTGGGCTGATGGTGGCCGCGCAGGCGTTGGTAACTGTCGGTGGCCCGCAGGTTGTACAGATGAGATACAGAGATGGTGGCCAACCGCTCATAGGCGGGGTCGTGGAAGATGCGGGCCATGCGCTCAGCCAGCTTGCGTGCGGCGGGCCCGGCGGGTTGCTGGTGCAGGCGATCCAGGGTGGCCAGCGCACGCACGTCCTCCTCGGTGTAGCGGGTGGTGAATGGCGTGGCAGGTGGCCCGCGGTGATCGACGAGACTGCGGGTCTGGGACCACTGTTGGATCAGCCGGGTGAGTTGGGCGCGTGAGTAACCGGTCACTTTGACCATGAAGGCGCGCAAGGTGCCCTTGTCGGCCCGTCCCAGTGAGTCGTAGTGAAACTGACGCAAGGTTGCGGCCAACCAGCGATAGCGCTCGGCGGGATCGGGGGCGACAAAGGAGACGGTGCTGCTGCCTTCGAGGAAGGCACGCACCTCGTCCAGTGAGTTCAGGGCTTGGGTATGCAGGTTCACGATCATCCTCCAAGGATGACCCGTCCAGAACTCGCTCAGGCTCATTTGTCATTGGAATCACGGAGGCCTCTTCAGGCTCATGTGTCGTTGGAAGAGGCTTGTCATTGTTCGTGCCTTGAAATCGCAGTACAATGGCCTGCTCACCTTCCGTTGGAAGCGTGAGGCTTTGCCTCACCGGGCACATCGACCGGGAGGCTGTTCGCCGGCAGC
>JAVFAQ010000413.1:0-2599 GCA_034002325.1 Flavobacteriales bacterium
GGCGTCGTCCTGGACGAATGCCTGCATGACAACGGTGCTGGGAATGCGGGTCGCATTTCCCTGCGTTCCAATGTAGCTCTGCTGCGATGGGACGAGCATGCTCACGCTCGCGGGTTTGCCGGTGGTGCCCCCGACCGTGATGTCCACGCTGGCAGAGTGCTCCTTCTTGTCCCGCGGGTCCGTCACCGTGCAGACGATGCGCGCGGTGCCCGCCTGATTCTTGGCATGGAAGTGGAAAGAATTGCCGCCCGAGTTGGAACCGAGCGTGATGCTGCGATAGGCATTGGGCACCTTGATCTTTCCGCCGTTGCCGTCATCGACTTCTTCCTCGTGCTCCGGGTCGCCATCGAGGTAATACAAGGAGCCGGAGTCGAGCCCTCCCGCCATGTTACAGCCGAAGATTTTCTCGCCCCCCGGAATGGGACGCCCGCCCTCCTTCGCCTCGACGTACAGCGTGGTGGAGAAAGGCGCATACACACCCTGACCTACGGGGTAGTTGCTGACGTTGAGAGGCAACTGCGTCTTGTCGGCACGCAGCGTGATGCTGTACGTGGAATGGGACTCCCCGCCGCTGCCGCCGCCGCCGCCGCAAGCGGTAAGCACTGCGGCAAACACCGCGGAAGTGATGATCGTCTTGGAAATTCTCATGGTTCTCTTACCTTCAAACATTCAACGTACGGGCCCGCGGTCGGTAATCACCTTGGGCGTGATGAAGACAAGCATTTCACGCTTGCTGGATTCCTTGGTCCGGCTCTTGAATAGATTTCCCATGATCGGCACGTCGCCCAGCAGGGGAATCTTGTTTTCCTGGTTGGTTTCTTCCATTTCGAAGATGCCGCCGATCACGACGGTACCGCCGTTTTCCACCAGCACCTGGGTCTTGATGTGCTTGGTGTCGATGGCCACGCCCTGGGTCGTGCTCTCGCCGCGGCTGTCCTTGTTAACGTCCAGGTCCAGGATGATGTTGCCTTCGGGCGTGATCTGCGGAACCACTTCAAGCTTGAGCACGGCCTTCTTGAACGCGATGGTCGTGGCGCCATTAGGCGCTGTGACGGAATAGGGGTACTCGGTACCCTGCTCGATCAGGGCCTTGGTCTGGTCGGCCGTGATCAGGCGCGGGCTGGAGACCACCTTGCCCTGGCCATCGGCCTCCATGGCGGACAGTTCCAGGGTAAGGAAGCGGTTCGCGGCGGAGTTGAAGATGGACAGGGCGAACGAGCCCACGCCCGTGACGTTGGACAGCGATGCGGGCAGGTTGACAAAATTCCCCCCCACGTTCACCGCATCGCCAAAGCCTGCGGAGTTGGTCGCGTTGCTGTAGTTGGTGCCCCAGGCAGCACGGTTGCCCCCGCCTATGCTGTAGCCACCATCGCCGCCCTTGTTGGCGCGCAAATCCCCGCCACCCAGGCGCACGCCCAGCGAGCGGCCGAAGGTGTCGCGCGCCTCGACGATGCGCGCCTCGATCATGACCTGGCGCACGGGTACGTCCAGCGTCAGCAGCAGCTTGCGCACCTCCTCCAGCTTGGCCGGGGTGTCCGTGACGAACAGCTGGTTGGTGCGCGGCTCGGCGATCGCGCTGCCGCGCTCGGACAGGAAGCGCGTGGTGTCACTGGTGCTGCTGCCCGACGAGGTATTGGTGGTCAGCTGCACCACCATGTCCGCGGCCTTGGCGTAGTTCAGCTGGTAGGCCTGCGTGCGCAGCGGTTCGAGCTTCTGGATGGCCATTGCGGCCTCGTAGTCCTTCTTCGTGCGCTCGTCGATCTCGTCCTTGGGCGCGATCCACAGCACCGTGCCGGACTTGCGCATGCCGAGGCCCTTGGCATCCATGATGATCTGCAAGGCTTGGTCCCAGGGCACGTCCTTCAGGCGCAGGGTCAGCGCGCCCGTCACCGTGTCGGAGGTGACGATGTTGAAGTTGGTGAAGTCGGCAATCACCTGCAGCAGCGACCGGACCTCGATGTTCTGAAAATTCAGCGACAGCTTCTCGCCCGTGTAGTTCGGGCCTTGCGTCAGCTTGCTCAGGTCCACCTTCTTGGGGCGTACTTCCACGACGAACTGGTTGTCGCTCTGGTAGGCGCTGTGTTCCCACTCGCCGACAGGCTCGATGGTCAGGCGCACGCGCTCGCCCTGCTGGGTTGCGGTGATGGTTTGCACCGGCGTGCCGAAGTCGGACACGTCCAGCCGCCTGCGCAGGCCCTCGGGCAGGGAGGAGCGCAGAAAGTCGACGACCAGCCCCTTGCCCTGCAACTGCAGGTCCACGCCCACCTGGTTGCTAGGCAGCCCGACGACGATGCGGCCCGCCCCGTCGGTGCCGCGGCGGAAGTCCAGATCCTTCAGGGCCAGCACGTCCGTGTTCTGGCTCTCGGCAAATGCCGTCGGCGATGCGCTGGGAATCCTGGCACCGCCGGTGACCGGATCCAGCAGCACCAGCACCGTCTTGCCGTGCAGTTCGGCGCGGTAGGAGGTGGGCTGCTTCAGGTTCAGGACGATGCGCGACCTCTCCCCCGCCTGCACGATGTTCGCCGACTTCACGTTGCCCTGATTGATTTCGACCAGCGAGCGACCGGAGGCATTGCCGGCCCCCGGAAAATCCAGCGCA
>JAVFAQ010000414.1:0-2587 GCA_034002325.1 Flavobacteriales bacterium
CCCACCTGCAACAGCTGCGCGGGGCCATCGCCGATGCCTGCCTCGATGCCCAGTACAAGGCGCGTGACCAGAGCATCGACGTGGCCTTCGCCAAGGGCGCGGTGCCCGTGGTCCAGGGGCAGGTGATCGCCCTGAGCGGTAACACCGGCAGCAGCGGCGGGCCCCACCTGCACTTCGAGGTGCGCCGCACGGCCGGCCAGCGCGCCCTGGACCCCGAGGAGTTCGGCATGCTGGCCACCGACCGGACGCCGCCGGACATCCTGGGCGTGCGGCTGCACCCGCTCAACGACAGCTCCCGCACGGCCCCCTACCCCGCCAAGGCGCTGGGCTTCGCCGCCCAGGGAGCGCAGGGGCGTTACGGCCTGAAGCCCGGCGAGGTGCCGGCGGCATACGGCACGGTGGGCCTCTCGCTGCACACCGTCGACCGCTATGACGGCAATCCGTTCAAGTTCGGGGTGCGCCGCATCGAACTGGAGGTGGACAGCGTGCCGGTGTTCAGCGTGGGGTTCAACGCGGTGGACTTCGCCCTGAACCGCTACCGCAACGCGCACATGGAGCACGAGATGACCCAGGCCCACAAGCGCGACTACCACCGCCTGTACCGGCTGCCCAACAACCCGCTGCGCATCTACGGTCCGGAGCCGGTGCAGGGCCGCATCGCCCTGGTGCCCGGCAAGGACCACCACGTGCGCGTGATCGTCACCGACGGGCGTGGCAACCGCTCGGAACTCACCTTCATGCTGCGGGGCGCCACCGTGCAGGAAGCCGCCGCCTGGCCCCGGCCCGAGCTCGCCGGCAGCCTGTTCCGGTACGATACGGAGAACACCATCGCCGAGGCCGATGTGCGTTTCACCATGCCCGCCAACGCCCTGTACGACGATGCCTACGTGCGCTACGAGCGCGCCCCCGCCCCGGCCCGCGCGTTGGCCCCGCTGCACCGCCTGCACCACCCGGCCACGCCCGTACACAAGCACAGCAGCCTGTGGATCGCCGCGCCCACCGTGGAAGAACGCCTGCGGCCCAAGGCGCTGGTGGTGTCCGTGGACGACAAGGGCAAGGTCGCCCCACAAGGCGGCTCCTGGCACCAGGGCGGCGTGCGTACCGAGGTGCGCGCCTTCGGCAACTACACCGTGATGCTCGACACCGTGCCGCCGCGGATCGCCAACGTGGACCTGCGCGCCGACATGAAGGGGCGCGACCGCTTCACCGTCACCATCACGGACGACCTCTCGGGGATCAAGACCTGGCGCGGCACCATCAACGGCCAGTGGGCGCTGATGGAGTACGACCACAAGACCGCCACGGTGGTACACGTCTTCGACAAGCACACCGACAAGCCCGGCGCGCACACCTTCGAGCTGGTGGTGACCGATGACCGCGGCAACCGCACCGCCTGGAAGATGGACTACGCACGATGACCCGTCGCCCCATGCGCACCGGCCTGGCCGGGCTGGCGCTGATGCTGGCCGCCTGCACCCCTCCGGACCGCACCGGCCTGCACATGGTCGGGCATGGCGGCTGCGGCCCGGGCGACGTGCTGCCCATGAACAGCCGTGCCGCGTTGATGACCGCATTGGAGAGCGGCATGGACGGCATCGAACTGGACGTGCAGCTCACCGCCGACGGGGTGCTGGTGGCCTTCCATGACGAACTCCTCGACGACGGGGCCGGCCGCGCGGTGCGCGTGCATGCCCTGCCATGGGCCACGGTGCGCGCCTGCACCGTACCGGGCAAGGACGGCGCCCCGCACCCCATCGTGCGCGTGGACAGCCTGCTGATGGAGGCCGCCGCCGCGTACCCCCGTGCGCTGTTCACCCTGGACTGCAAGCTGTTCGCCCACGGCGATTGGTGGACATACCTGGAACAATACACCGATGCGGTGGCGGCGCTCCCGCACGGGACCGGGACCACCGGCCGCGTGCAGGCGGAATGCCGCGTGGACGACTTCCTGGGCCTGCTCCGCCGCAAGGCCCCCGCCCTGCCGCTGTACCGCTACGCCGATGATGCCGACGAGGCGATGCGCATCGCGGCCGATGCGGGCTACGCGGGCATCACCCTGCACCACGCGCGCATGGGCCGCGCCCAGGTGCGGCAGGCGCACGACATGGGCCTGCGCGTGACCCTTTTCGGCACGGCCAACGCCTGGAGCGAGCGGCGTGCCATGCGCAAGGGGCCGGACCAATTGCAGACCGACCGGGTGCCGGGGCGATAGGGCCGGCGTTCCCCGGGCGGGCCTTCAACCCGCGCTCACCACCCGTGCAGCCCCTCGTCGCTGCGGCGCAGGCGCGTGCTGAAGCCCAATCCGATCAGCAGGTTCTGGAAGTTGCGGGCCTCTTCCACCTCCTTGCGGCCGGGGAACCGCCCGTCCGGCAGGCCCAGGTCGTCCGCATGGAAGCGCGTGGCATCGGTCTCGTAGCCCAAGGTGAGGCCGAAGGCGAGGTTGTCCGTCACATGCACGTAGTAGCCCACGCCCAAGGCCCAGTGCAGCACGGTGCGGCGGCTGTCGTCCGTACACGTGGGGCAATCGAACCGGAAGGTGCTGGGTCCCGCGCGGGCGCTGAGCTCATAGAAGGTGCGCTCGCCGGTG
>JAVFAQ010000415.1:0-2580 GCA_034002325.1 Flavobacteriales bacterium
CGCGGCCATTCATGGGGGTGCAGCACGGCCATCACCTGCTCCAGCACCTCGGGCAGCACCTCGTCCTGCGGGCGGTCCGTCTCCAGCACCAGCATCACGCTCTGCCCCAGCACCGGGTCGCTCACCCCGGTGAAATAGTGCGGGTAGTGCAGTACGCCGGCGGTGCGCGCTTCGAGCTGCTCCGGGAAGATCTTCTTGCCACCGCTCAGGATCACGTTGTCGAAACGGCCCTTCCAGCGGAAGGTGGTGTCGTCCAGCAGGTCCACCAGGTCGTTGGTGAGGTGCTGCTTGGTGCCCAGGTGCGGGGTGTACACCACCAGGCAGCCCCGCGGGTCGCGCCCGAAATGGCAGCGGCCGATCGCGGTGAACGGCCCGTCGCCGCCGCCCGGCCCGTTGAGCCGGCGCAGGGCCACGTGCGTGACGGTCTCGGTGCTGCCGTACCCTTGGAACACCTGCACGCCCAGCCCGGCCAGGTCCTCGATCAGCGCCTGGCTCACCGGCCCACCGCCCAGCAGGATGGTGTCGAACTGGGCCTCCACGCGCGCCCGGTCCTCCTGCACGGCACGGTGCAACTGCAGCGGCACCATGGCGGTGAACTTGAACCGGTCCCGCACCTTCAATTTGTTCAGCACGCCGCCCTGCGGATCGATGAAGTGCATGTCGAGCCCCAGGGCGAAGCCCCGCACCAGCATCATCTGCCCCGCGATGAACGCCGTGGGCAGGCAGTGCAGCACGCGGTCGCCGGGCAATAGGCCGAAAGTGGCGCCGGTGAGCCGGGCACTATGCACCAGGTCGGCGCGCGGGATGGTGAACCGCTTGGGCGGGCCGGTGGTGCCGCTGGTGCGCACGCGCAGGCCGCCGCGCCCCAGGGCCAGGGGCGAGAGCACATCGAGCAAATGCCCCGTCCACTCCGTGCGGGCCTTGTCCTTCATCCGGTCCGCTCGGAGGTACAGGTCCATCGCGCTCATCTCCTTGCCGTCCACCGTGATCCGGTCGAAGGCGCGGGCGATGGCGGGGTAGGGGGAGCGGGCGGCCATGGTGGGGTGCGACGGGGCAAAGATCGATCAGGGGAATAGGGCCGACAGGTCCCAGCCGGTCTCGGGGCGGTAGTGCAGGTGGCCGTGGCCCACGGTGAGGGGCGAGGGGATGTTGTTCGTGTACACGCGGCCGGTGCCCAGGCCCTGTGGCCCGGTGGCGGGCAGGGTGGCGGTGAACTGGGCGATGGCGTTGAGGCCGATGCTGCTCTCCAGGGCACTGGTGATCCACCAGCCGATGCCGCGCTCCCCGGCCAGCTCGATCCATTCGCGGCTCGCGGCCCATCCGCCCGCCATGCCCGGCTTGATCACGATGTGCTGCGGGCGCACCTGGTCCAGCAGGTCGCGCTTGAGCTCCATGGTGTTCAGGCCGATCAGGTCCTCGTCCAGCGCGATGGGCAGCGGCGTGCGGGCGCAGAGCTCGGTCATGGCCTCGTACAGCCCGGGCGCGATGGGCTGCTCGATGCTCTCCACCGCCAGATCGGCCAGGCGGTGCAGCGCGTCCATCACCGTGCGCTGGTCGAAGGCGCCGTTGGCGTCCACGCGCAAGGCCAATTCGCTCGCCGGGTGTTCCCGCCGCAGCTCGCGCAGCAGGGCCAGCTCATCATCGAAGGCCAGGGCGCCGATCTTCATCTTCACGCAGCGGCTGCCGCCCTCCACCTGGGCCCGCGCCCGCTCGCGCATGGCGGCCTTGTCGCCCATCCATACCAGCCCGTTGATCGGTATGCCCGCCCGGCCCAGGGTGAAGTCCGAGGGGAACAGGTCCTTGGTGCCGCCGGCCTCCAGGTCCTTCAGGCATTGCTCCACGGCGAAGCGCACGCTGGGCACGTCCACCAGGTCGGTGTGCAGGCGGTCGGCCCAATCACCGGTGAAGGCGCACAGCTCCATGAGCTTCACCTTCACGTCCGACGGGAATTCCTTGCTGTGGCCGGGGAAGAGGGCCGCCTCGCCGATGCCGCGCACCTGGGGCCGCGCGTCGTCCCAGGCGATCAGGTACCATACGGTGCGTTCCGTGATGGTCCCCTTCGAGGTGCCCAGCGGAAAGGCCGGCACCAGTCGCATTTCCTTCCAAGTGGCCTGCAGCATGGCGGAAGGCGCCGCATGCCGGGTGCGCGGAGCACGCTACGCCGCCACGAAGATGCCCAAAGAAAACAGGACGGCCGTCATGAACGTGCCCATCGCCAGCACTTTCAACTGCGGGTCGAGGGCGCGCGGGTCGGTGATCGTCCATACGCGCACCAGGTGGATGATGAAGCCGGGCAGGGGCAGCAGGAAGAGCCACGATGTCCATCGCACCGGGGTGGCAAGCACCGTGAAGACCACCAGGCCAAGCACGCCGCCGGCCACCAACGCCGTGTGGTAGATGCGGGCCCGGGCCAGGCCCATGCGCACCACCAATGTGCGTTTGCTGCTCGCCGCATCATTGTGGATGTCGCGCATGTTGTTCACGTTGAGCACGGCGGTGCTGAGCAGCCCCATGGCGATGGCGGGCCACAGCACGGCGCGGTGCATGCCGGCGGTGTGCAGGTAGAACGTGCCGCACACG
>JAVFAQ010000416.1:0-2579 GCA_034002325.1 Flavobacteriales bacterium
GCTCCTAATGCAGGTAGCCCTGCAACTTGGTCTGGATATTGCGCGGATTCTCGCCTTCGGCGATGGAGACAATACCCTCGATGATCATCAGGCGAAACTGGGTCTGGCCGTGGATGATGCTCTTCAGCTTGTTGGCTATGGGGATCAGCAACAGGTTGGCGGCACCCACGCCATAGATGGTGGCGACGAAGGCCACCGCGATGCCGTGACCGAGCTGGCTCGGATCGGCCAGGTTGTTCATCACCTGAATCAGGCCCATCACTGCGCCGATGATACCGATCGTTGGGGTATACCCGCCCATACTGGCGTAAATGTTGGCGGCCTGCATGTCGTGATGTTCCTTGGCATCCACCTCCACTTCCAGGATACCGCGCATCACCTCCGGCTCGGAGCCATCCACCAGCAACTGCAGGCCCTTGCGCGCAAAGGCATCAGGCTCGCTCTCGGAGATCGCCTCCAGGCCCAGCAGGCCTTCCTTGCGCGCGATGTTGCTCCAGGCAATCAGTTTTTCGATGGCCTCATCGGCGGCCAGGGTTGGTGGCCGGAAGATCCAGCCCAACACATGCAGTGAACGCATGAAGATGGGCATGGGAGCCTGCAACATGATGGCCCCCATGCTGCCGCCCATCACAATCACCGCCGCCGGTCCATTGAGCAGTGCGCTGGCCTGGCCACCTTCCATGTACTGGCCCAACAGCAGCGCGCCAACACCAAAAATCAGACCGACAAGGGTGAGGATATCCATGTCACACTCTCTGGCTTATCGCCGCTCCAATCTCGGACAGCGGCAGCACGGCATCGGCCAGCCCCGCATCCACTATCGCAGCAGGCATGCCGTATACCACGCAGCTCGCCTCGTCCTGGGCCCACACACTGGAGCCACCCTGTCTGAGCAGACGTGCACCTTCGCGGCCATCGGCCCCCATGCCGGTGAGCACCACCGCCAGCGTCTGACCGGGGAAGATGCGCGCCACCGAACTGAAGGTCACGTCCACCGACGGCTTGTAGTTCTGCCCCGGTTCACTTTCCGTAATACGCACCGTGGTACGTCCGGCACGCTGGTCCAACACCATCTGCTTGCCGCCCGGCGCCAGCAACGCCAGTCCCGGCTTGAGTTCGTCGCCGTCCTGCGCCTCACGCACCTCGATGGCGCACTGCTGGTTGAGGCGCTGGGCAAAGGCCGGGGTAAAGCTGCCGGGCATGTGCTGGATCAACACCATAGGCAACGGAAAATTGCCGGGCAGCTTGGTCAATACCTGCTGCAGCGCCACCGGCCCGCCGGTGGAGGTACCAATCGCCACCAGGCGATACTGCCCGCGCCGCGCCGCTGGCATGGCGGTGGGGATCGGGCGGATGGCGGTGGCCGTGGCGGTCGCCGGACGCGCCGCAGCAGCGGTGGTCGCCGTAGTGATGGCGGGCCGCGGCGGGCGTACCGCGCGCTTGTTGCTGCCGATGGCGTACACCCGCTCGCACAGCAGGCGCTTGGCCTCGTCCTGATCGCGGGAGATGTCCTCGAACTTTTTCGGCAGATAGTCCACCGCACCGGCATCAAGGGCATCCAGCGTCGCCTTGGCGCCGTCGGTGGTGAGCGAGGAAAACATCAGGATCGGCGTCGGCGTCACGGTCATGATGCGGCGTGTGGCGGCAATGCCGTCCATCACCGGCATTTCGATGTCCATGGTGATCACGTCGGGACGCAGCTTGGCCGTCTGCTCCACGGCCTGAGCACCGTCGTTTGCGGTGCCCACCACCTCCAGGCGCGGATCGGCGTTCAGCATCTCCGTCAAACGACGACGGAAGAATCCTGAATCATCAACTATCAAGACCCTCACGGGCATTCACAACTCTCCTCAAATAGCATTCTTGATCAGGCTTGGCGCCGGCCGTAGGCCTTCATCAGACCGGGGACATCCAGGATCAGTGCAATTTTACCGTCACCGGTGATGGTGGCGCCGGCAAGGCCGGGGGTGCCATGCAACATGCTGCCGAGCGGCTTGATCACCACTTCCTCCTGGCCGATGAGATAGTCCACCACAAAACCCACCAGCTGGGTACCGATGTGCACTACCACCACATGCCCGGTCTCCGGCAGTGCCACACCGCGGCAGCCGTCCACCAGCCAGCGCGTCAGGTAGTACAGCGGCAAAGCCTTGCCGCGCACCATCACCACCAACTGGCCATCGACCACATTGGTCTTGGTCAGGTCAAGATGGAAGATTTCGTTGACGCTCACCAGCGGCAGGGCAAAGGTCTGCTCATGCAACTTGATCATCAGCGTCGGCATGATGGCCAGGGTCAGCGGCACCTTGATGGACAGGCGCGTTCCCTTGCCCCTCTCCGAGCTGATGTCCACGCTGCCGTTCAACTGGGCGATGCGGGTCTTGACCACGTCCATCCCCACCCCACGACCGGATACATCGGAGATCTCGGTCTTGGTGGAGAAACCGGCAGCAAATATCAGGTTGAAGGCTTCCTTGTCATCGAGGCGAGCGGCGGCATCGGCATCCATCATGCCCTTTTCCACCGCCTTGCGCCGCAGTACGTCCGGGTCCATACCGGCGCCGTCGTCCTCGATGATG
>JAVFAQ010000417.1:0-2576 GCA_034002325.1 Flavobacteriales bacterium
CGCAGCGGTACGCACGATCACGTACACGGTGGCGGGTTCATCGGCGCAGGGCTCGGTCCCGGCGACGGTGTACGTGTACGTGCCGGCATCGTCGGTGGCGGGATCGAAGGTGCCGCTGAAGGCGCCGTTCGGGCCGGACCACGTGCCACCGGTCTGTGGCGTTCCGCCCAAGACGTTGAACAGGTCCACCGGCGCATCCGAGGTACACAGCGTGATGCTCGCGTCCGCACCCGCATCCGCAGCGGCATGCACGATCACGTCCACGGTGGCGGCAGCATCGGCGCAGGGCACGGTCCCGGCGACGGTGTACGTGTACGTGCCGGCATCGTCGATGGCGGGATCGAAGGTGCCGCTGAAGGCGCCGTTCGGGCCGGACCACGTGCCGCCGGTCTGTGGCGTTCCGCCCAAGACGCTGAACAGATCCACCGGCGCATCCGAAGAGCACAGCGTGATGTCCGCGTCGGCACCCGCATCCGCAGCGGCATGCACCGTCACCGCCACCGTGGCCCACGCATTCACGCACGGTGCGACGCCCGTGACGGTGTAAACGTGGTCGCCCGGAGCGTCGATGGCGGGATCGAACATACCGGTGAACGTGCCGTTCGGGCCGGTCCATGTGCCGCCGGTCTGAGGCGTGCCACCGAGCTGGGCGAAGAGGTCCACCGGGGCATCGGTGGCGCACAAGACGATGGCGGCATCGGTGCCGGCCACGGCTTCCACCTGCACCGTCACCGTGGCGCTGGACACATCGTCCGCGCATGGGGCTGTTCCCACGACCGTGTAGGTGTAAGCGCCGGCATCGTCGGTGGCGGGATCGAAGGTGCCGTTGAACGCGCCGTTGGGGCCGCTCCACGTGCCGCCGGTCTGTGGTGTTCCGCCCAGCGCGGTGAACAGGTCCACGGGAACATCCGAAGAGCACAGCGTGATGTTCGCGTCCGATCCCGCATCCGCAGCGGCATGCACCGTCACCGCCACGGTGGAAATATCATCGGCACAAGGCGCCATGCCCGTGACGGTGTACGTGTAGGTGCCGGCATCATCGGTGGCGGGGTCGAAGGAGCCACCGAAGGCGCCGTTCGGGCCGTTCCATGTGCCGCCGGTCTGTGGCGTTCCACCCAAGACGCTGAACAGGTCCACCGGCGCATCCGAGGTACACAGCGTGATGTCCCCGTCCTGGCCGGCGTCCGTCGCGGTGTTGACCGCCACGGTCACCGTCGCCGCATCATCCGCGCAGGGCGGCGTGCCGGTGATGGTGTACGTGTATGCGCCGGGATCGTCCACGGCGGGATCGAGCATGCCGGTGGACACGCCGTTGGGCCCGGTCCATGCTCCGCCATTTTGTGGCGTACCGCCCAGCGCGGTGAACAGGTCGAGGGGCGTGTCCGAGGTGCAAAGCGTGACCAGGGCGTCGGTGCCGGCGTCGGTGGGGTCATGCACCTGCACGGTGACGGTGGCCGCGTGGTCGGGGCAGGGCGATATGCCGGCCACGGTGTACACGTATGCACCGGGCGGGTCGGTGGCGGGGTCGATGGTGCCGTTGAAAGCACCGGCCGGCCCGCTCCATGTGCCGGTGCCTTGGGCGGCGGGCCCCAGCAGCGGGAACAGGTCGGTGGCCGCATCGGTGCCGCAGAGCTCAAGGCTCGCGTCGTCACCGGCGAAGGCGCCGGGGTCGGCCACGATGGTGATCACGGCGGTGTCGGCCTCGCACGCGCTGCCCACCACGTACAGGTAGTCGCCCAGGGGATCGGCCAGCGGGTCGAACACGCCGGAATGGATCGTGCCGTTGGGGGCGGTCCATTGGCCGCCGGTCTGCGGGCCGTCGGTGATGAACGGGAAGAGCGGAAGCGGGTCGGGGAGCGCCGTGCAGGTGCCCACGGTGGCGCCGGTGCCCGCATGGGGCATGATGGCGGGCGGGTCGGCGAGCCCGATGTGCAGGGTGATGAAGTTTGCGTTGGGGAAGGGGCAGTCGTCGTCGGTGGCCGTGAGCAGGAATGCGGCCGGCAGGGCGGCGGCGTCCACGGTCCAGCAGATGGTGAGCACCGCGGGGTTGCCGGGCGCCAGGGAGGTGGTGGCCCCGGGCAGCACGGCGGCCACGGAGCTGGTGACGGCCACCACCGAGGCGGGGTCGGGGTCGTTGAAGGTGTAGTCCACGCAGAGGTCGGCCCCGTCGCACACGGCGATGGTGCCGCCGCCGGTGATCTGGCCGCCGGAGATGTTGCTCAGCCCGCCGGGTTCGGGCGGCACGGTGGGGCAGGGCACCACGGCGATGGTCATGTCCCACTTCACATGGCCGATGAGGTCGCCGGCGGCATCATGGGTGGTCACCTGCACCACCACGGTGTAGTAGCCCATTAAGGTGGGGGTGAACTCCAGCTGGCCGGTCACCGGGTCGATGGTGATGCCGGGAATGGGCTCGGCGCCGGTGTAGCCGGTCTCGTACCAGATGGGGGCCCAGGTGGGCGGCGGCGGGGTGAGGGTCACGGCCCGCAGCGCATCCACCAAGGTGTAGGTCATGGTATGCCCGTTGGGGTCCGTGGCGTCCAGGTTGAGGGCCACGGCCTCACCCAGGCACACGT
>JAVFAQ010000418.1:0-2548 GCA_034002325.1 Flavobacteriales bacterium
CGGTGAGGTCGCCGTGTGCGGGCGCGGGCGGCCCCAGGTCGCGCTCCAGCTCGGCGAAGATGTTCCGCAGCGATGGCGGCGGGGGCACGCCCGGGGGCACCGAGAAGCACAGCCCGTGCGCCTGGCCCGGGCCGTGGTAGGGGTCCTGGCCGATGATCACCACGCGCACGGCATCGAAGGGGGTGTGGTCGAAGGCGGCGAAGATCTCGCCCCCGCGCGGGTACACGGTGCGGTGCGCGCGCTCCTGCACGAGGAAGTCCTTGAGCGCCCGGAAACCGGGGCTGTTGAACGCCTCGGCCAGCGCCTCGTACCAGCCGCCGCCGATCGCGGGCCGGGCTTCCGCCGGAAGGTTGCCGTGGACCATTGCCGCCGAAAGATCGACAAAGCACCGTGCATCGGTGTTGAAACATTTTTGAGCAAGAGCCGTTCCGAGGGCTAACTTTGGGCATCCGCGCCTCTCCGGGCAGGGGCCAAACCATCAACGATGAAAAAGTTCCTTCTGACATTGGCCGCCGTGGTGATCACTGGAGCGTTCCTGACCGCGTGCTCTTCCACCAAGAACTGCCCGGCCTACAGCAAGGCCCCCGTTGAACAGCCTGCGGAGGTCTGTTGAACCTCCGCCCCGCCCCGTGCGCAAGCCCGGCCGCCCAGCGGTGCGGGCTTCTTCATTGGGGGGTGGTGCTCCGCGGCCGGCCATCATCACCGCCGATCGTAGATTTGTGGTCGTTGTGAAGCAGCTCCTCCTCCTTCCCCTGTTGATGGCCATGGCGGTGCTGGTGCCCGGGCGGCTCCAGGCCCAGCAGACCATCTATGACGAGACCCGCGTGCTCTACCGCACGGAGGTCCTGGGCGGCTTCACCCTGCACGGCAACGGCTGGGGCCTCTTCTTCCGGCACGGTAAGCACCGCACCGCGCGCGACCGCCGCATGCTGGGCATCGAGGTCGTGGGCATGAAGCACCCCAAGGAGGTCAAGAGCTTCAACCCCTTCTACGAGGATTCCCGCGGCTACTTCTACGGCAAGGCCCACAGCATGCTCATCCTGCGCCCCACCTACGGGCGCAAGCACCAGATCACCGACAAGATCCGGCACACCGGCGTGGAGATCAACACCGTGTGGGCCATCGGGCCGTCCATCGGCATGGCCAAGCCCGTGTACCTGCAGATCGGCAGCCCGGACACCTTCCCCTACGAGAGCATTTCCACCGAACGCTACGACCCCGCACGGCACGACGTGCAGAACATCTACGGGCGGGCCACCTGGTTCCGCGGCGTGGAGGAGATGCGCTTCCACTTCGGCGGCTTCGCCCGCTTCGGGTTCAATTTCGAGCACTCCGGGAGCGCATCGGGCATACGCGGGCTGGAAGTGGGCGCCACCATCGACGCCTACCCCACGCCGGTGCCCATCATGGCCGAACTGGACGACGTGCGGAACAAGCAGTTCTTCTTCCAGTTCTACCTCTCCCTGTTCTTCGGCAAGAAGTCCATCTGAATGAGCGAACCGACCACCACCCTCGACGCCCCCGTGCGCAAGCCCGATTGGCTGCGCGTGAAGCTGCCCACGGGAGCCAACTTCCGCAAGGTGGCCGCCATCGTGGGCGAGCACAAGCTGCACACCATCTGCCAGAGCGGCAACTGCCCCAACATGGGCGAATGCTGGGGCGCGGGCACGGCCACCTTCATGATCCTGGGCAACATCTGCACGCGCAGCTGCGGCTTCTGCAACGTGGCCACCGGCCGCCCCGAGGCGGTGGACCCCTTCGAACCCGCCCGCGTGGCCCGCAGCGTGGAGCTCATGGGCGTGAAGCACTGCGTGATCACCAGCGTGGACCGCGACGACCTCAAGGACGGCGGCAGCGACATCTGGGCGCGCACCATCCGGTCCATCCGCCGCCGCTGCCCCGGCACCACCATGGAAACGCTGATCCCCGACTTCCAAGGCAAGTGGGAGAACCTCGCCGTGGTGACCGATGCCGCGCCGGAGATCCTCAGCCACAACCTGGAGACCGTGCGCCGCCTCACCAAGGAGGTGCGCATCCAGGCCAAGTACGACCGCAGCCTCGAAGTGCTGCTGCGGGCCAAGCGCGCCGGGCTGCGCACCAAGAGCGGCGTGATGCTGGGCCTGGGCGAGACCGAGCAGGAAGTGATCGAGACCATGGACGACCTGCGCAGCGTGGAGGTGGACGTCCTCACCCTGGGCCAGTACCTGCAGCCCACCAAGAAGCACCTGCCCGTGGCGGAGTTCGTGCATCCCGACGTGTTCGCCAAGTTCAAGGCCATCGGCCTGGAGAAGGGCTTCCGCTTCGTGGAGAGCGGCCCGCTGGTGCGCAGCAGCTACCATGCGGAGAAGCACATGGGCTAAGATGCGGTGGGTGGCGGTCAGCGAATGGCGGACCGGCTGGCTGGTGATCATGAGTTGCAGGGTGTCCCAGCCCCCTAAATTCCCGGACGCGTTTATGGTCGCAGAACCATAAACCGTTTACCCATGAAAGAGAGGAAGAAGTTCAGCAAGGACGAGAAAGTGCGGATCGTACGAGAGGCCGCCGAGCA
>JAVFAQ010000419.1:0-2528 GCA_034002325.1 Flavobacteriales bacterium
CCTTTGCCTATCTCCGCGACGTGATCGCACGCATCCCGGAACACAAGGCCAACAAGCTCAATGAGCTGCTGCCGCAGAACTGGCAGCCTGTGGTTGGTCAGCAGGGGTAGTTGGCCGGACGCTTACGTTGCTGATACGCCAGCAGAGCACATACCGGCTGTACCAGTCGATCACCGCTGTCAGGTACAGGAAGCCTTTGCGCATGGCGATGTATGTGATGTCCGTGCTCCATACATGGTCCGGGCACTCGATGGGCACACCCCGCAACAGGTACGGATAGACCTTGTGGTCATTGGCCGGTCTGCTCAGATCGGGCTTGGGCGCAACGGCTTCCAGCCCCATCAAGCGCAACAGGCGACGCACGCGCTTCTCGTTCACCCAGTACCCTTCCAGCCGCAGGAAGTCGCGCATGCCCAAGACCCCATGGAAACAGTGGTTGGTGTACTCCGCGTCCATCAGCCGCATCAGCTCCAAGTTCAGGGCGCTTTCTCCCTTGGGCTTGTAGTAGAAGCTGCTGCGCGCCAAGCCAATGGCCCGGCATCGGGTCACGATGCTCCCTTCCGCGTGGGAGGCTACCGCCTTGCGCTTGCTGGCCACGGTCATCCTGCCATTTTTTTTAGCAGGTCGTTCTCCACCTTCAACCGTCCGATCTCCGCGTACAGCTTCTCGGGGTCCTGACCACCTGGCATGACGCGAGAACCCGCAGGGGCCCCTTCAAAGGCCCCAGCGGCGTTCTCCGTCAACTGCCGCTTCCAGGTCGTGATCTGGCCAGGGGCCACTTCGTACCGCATGGCCAACTCGGCCAGCGTCTGGTTCTCTTTGATCGCTTCCAAGGCCACGCGCGCCTTGAACGCGGCCGTGAATTTCCGTCTACTTCGCTTGCTCATCAGGACAAGGTTAGCCGCTTTAGCTACCTGTCCAGTTTTTGGGGAGTACTACAGCTTGAGGAACTCGACTTGATCGAAGAAGTGCTCCAAGAAGTGCCTTCGTCGTCCTTCGGCTGAGAGTTTGAGGGTCCTTTTCCGGCCGTTCTTCACCAAGTACGATCCTATTGCAATGCATTGGAACCGTATGGTGGAAAGCTGGTGCTGTACGCGGCTATTGGTCATGACCTTCTGCTTGAAGAGCGCCATGATGTTGTAGGCCAGCAGAATGAACCGGAAGACCGCTTCGGTGGCGGCGATATCCTTGAGGGCAAAGCCATCGATGCCGTAGTCGTACTTGAGTTCCTTGATGCGGTTCTCGCTATCGCCGCGCTGGTTGTACAAGCCATGGACCTTGCTGGCCGAGAGCGTGCAGGTGGTGAAATAGACGGCGATCTCGTAGTCCTTGTGCATGGCCTCCCCCTCGAAGAGCACGGGGGGCGCCTTGCGGTCCTGTTTGGGCCTGCGTACCACCACCGCCCTGCGGGCCTTGCTCCAGCCGGTGGCCTTGTAGCGTATCTCGGCGTACTGTGCGTGCTTGAAGATCGCATCGTTGTGGTGCCACTCCTTCACGTGCATGATCCGGGCCAGAAGTGCGCTGGTGAGCCGCCCCCGGATGATATAGGGCACCTTGTCCTGCTCCAATGCCCGCATGAAGGGCTCGCCGTAGAAGCCGCTATCCCCACGCAGAAGACCGATCCGCCTGGCCGGTACGATCAGCAGCAGTTGCGCCAGGAAATGCTCCACGTCGGCCGCATCGTGCGTGTTGCCCGGTCGCATCCAGCCGTTCACCACCATCTTCAGCTCATCGCAGAAGGCCATCAGCGGGTGATGAGAGGCGCGGCCGGGCTTCTTCGGGTTGTAGCCCACGGTGGCTCCTTCCTGCTCTCCATAACGTACCAGCACCGTGCTATCGAAGTCGATGGTGACCTTTTCGATCCTCATCCGGTCCCACCACTTACGCATCAGGGTGGTGAACAGCGCATCGTTCCCTTCGGTGGTGAACTTGCGGAAGAAGCGGCTGAAGGTGCTTTGGCTGGCCATGCCACCCTGCCAGTTGAACATCTCCTTGATCACCTCATCGGTGCGCAGCATCCCGGTGTGCGCCATGCGCCGCGAACCAAGAACGGCGCTCACCATCAGGCCCTCCACCAGATCGATCCCCGCGTACGCCCTGTTGGAGCCGCCTTCCGGAAGTGTTGCGGCAAGAAGGTCCTCACGAACACCGCTGCGCTCGTACGTCTGTTGGAAGAACTTCAATCCGCCCCATGGGCTGATCTTCTTGGACGTGAACTCGTGCGCCAGCTCGTGCATGCTTTTCTTACTTTGGGCCTACACAGCGAACCTACATCCACCAAGGCGTTCCAGCCAACACCGAAGGGCTATTGCATGATCCGGGATGAACAGACCCCTGAGTACAATTGAATTAGGTTTTCGAGCCGCATGACATTATCTTCAACCCGCCATGGTCATCTTTCTTGACCCGGCATTAAATAGATGACACTTTGGCACGATCCTTGGATCCTGCATTTCATGCGAACGAACGACTCAAGAAAACTTTCGATACCGGAGCTCAATGAGCGCCGCAGGCAGGTGGTGGCCTGC
>JAVFAQ010000420.1:0-2519 GCA_034002325.1 Flavobacteriales bacterium
CGCGCGGTGGCAGTTGGCCGCGCTGTCCAGCAGGTTGCGCCGCTGCATGATGTTGCCGAGGTAGCCGATGGCCAGGGCGCGCTGCCGCACCATGTCGGGCGCCACGGCCCCGGCGAGGATGGCCCGCACGAGGGGTTCGGCACGTGCGATGTCGCCTTGGCCCAGCAGGGCGCGGGCGGAATCCAGCTCCGCGCGGAAGGAGGTGCTGTCCGCACCGAACAGGCCGGGGGCCTCATCGGCAGGTGCTTGGCCGCAGCCGGCCATCAACCACAAGGCGATCACCAGCAGCACCCCCGGCAGCCACCGGCGCACACGTTCCCCTTGGACGGCCATGCGCCAAACCTACTTCGCCCGCCGCTTCGATGGCCGGGCCATCGAGCCGCCGCCGGGGGGCATTGAGCAGGCGCAGCTTACACCACCACCACATGGTGCGTTTCCGCGTGCCCGTCCAGCGCAAGGTGTTGCGCACAAGCTCCACAGCGACGGCATCCGATCAATCGAGCAGCACGATCCGGAACACGCGCAGCATGGCGCCGGCGGACACCAGGATCACCCCGGCGAGGAAGAGGTACAGCGTTCTGCGGTAATACCGCGACGCTTTTGCATGGTCGTAGCGGTTGTTCAGGATGCGGAACACCGAAGTGATCAGCAGCGCGATCCCACGCATACCGCACATCGGCCCTGGCCCGGAGCGGCCTGCCGCGGGCATGGGCGGGCCCGCTCGCTACCTGTCCGGCCCCGCACCCGGCCAACGGCTCATCGGATCCGGCCAACGGCTCATTCACTGCACCGTGGACAGCCCTTCCGCAGGACCTTCACCCGCGCCCTGTGTTACGTGCTGCTGCAAACGGGGCCAAGAACGAACAAGAACAAGACCATGAGACGAACCATGCTGCTTTTCGCGCTATGCGCCGGCCCGGCCATTGCCCAGGACTTTGAATGGGCCGATCGGGCCGGCAATGGAGGCCGTGTCGTCCCCCGAGGCGTGGCAGTGGATGCCCAGGGCAATTCGTATGCGACCGGCACTTTTGCAGGCACTGTCGAGTTTGGAGGGATCTCCTTGGAGTCGAACGGCGGGCAGGACATATTCCTCGTGAAATACGACCCTGCCGGCAACGCGATCTGGGCACAGAACTGGGGAAGTCAGTTCGATGATTGGACCAATGCTGTCGCGGTGGACCATGCGGGGAATGTCTACGTGACTGGCAGCTACCAGCACATCGCGGCTTTCGGGTCGGCCTCCCTGAATGCCGCCGGTACATACGGAACCAATGGGTTCCTTGTCAAAGTGACCCCCTCGGGCGGGGTCGTGTCGGCGATCGACCTGCGTGGGTCCAGCACCGAAGGAACGAGCGTCGCAGTGGACGCCGAAAACAATGTCTACGTGGGGGGCATGTTCAAAGAAACCTTGGATCTCGGCGGGGGTGGGATGATTCTTCAAGGAGTGAACGCCCTCTATGATGGCTTCGTCATAAAGATCAGTGCCGGAGGCGGTTACCAATGGAGCCGCAAGTTCGGGGGGGCCAGCAATGATGCGGCCTGGCGCGTGGCCGTGGACAGTGACCAGAACGTATTGGTGAGAGGCGCATTCGGAGGGACTGTGAATTTCGACCCGGCCGGGGGCCAGTTCACGGTCACCGCACAAGGCTCGAATGACAATTATCTGATCAAACTGGGCCCGTCGGGCGGCTTCCTGTGGGGCGCCGTGCAAGGAATAGCGAACTGGCTCCCGAACACCAACCTGATCGGTGATGTGGCCACGGATGCCCAGGGCAATGTCTATACGGCCGGCGGCTTCTTCGGGACCGTTGACTTCGATCCCGGGCCGGGCACCTATGAGCTCACGGCCAGCTCCTACCGGGACATCTACATCTGCAAGCTGGGGCCCGCGGGCAATTTCATCTGGGCCCGGAACATCGGAGAACACCCTCCCGTGCCGTCGGGATCACGCCATCAGGTCGCCCATGGCATGGCCTTGGACTCCGCAGCCAATGTGTACATCACGGGATCGTTCCGAGGCACGGTCGATTTCGATCCCGGGCCCGGCGTACACAACATCACGCAAGCTTCCACCCTGACGGACCCCTTTGTCGCCCGCTACAGCACGGACGGGGACTTCGTATGGGCCAGTGCATTCCATTCGACCAACATCGCGATCGGCTATTCGGTCGCGGTGGACAACTCAGGCAACGTGTTCACCGCCGGTGAATTCAAGGGCACCGCCGACTTCGACCCGGGCCCCGACAGCTTCATGCTCTCATCCGAAACGCCCAACAGCAATGATTTCTTCCTGGTGAAGCTGAGCCAGTCCCCCACCGTGGGCATCACCGAAGCCGCGCACCGCGCGGGCCTTGTGGCGCACCCCAACCCCACCAACGGGGAGGTGACCATCGCCGCCGGACAGCGGATCGAGGCCATCGTGGTGCGCAATGCCCTGGGGCAGGAGCTGGACAGGCATGACCACGTGCCGGGCAACACCCGGACCATCACCCTGCCCGCCAAGCCAGGGGTGTACATCG
>JAVFAQ010000421.1:0-2518 GCA_034002325.1 Flavobacteriales bacterium
AGAATGCCTTCATATCGTTGGGGTTGCGCCACCGGGCCTTCATCTGCACGGACTCTCCAAGGCGACCATCACGGACAATCAACTCATCAGAGATGATTTCAATGTCTTCGTTGCCACCGGTCCTTCCGGCTTCCCTATACGTTCCATCCGGGACTCCTTCCACTCATAAACCAGCCGGAAACTCCACGACAGGCATGGTCTGCTCAGGATTACCAACTGTTCCCCGGCTTTCCGTGACCTGTGTGTCACCGAACAGTGCATAGGTCAGTGACTTCTTGTACGCAACGACATATTCATTCATCTTGACCGCATCAGTCGTCTCCACATAGCTCGAAGACTGGACGGTTGCCTGCACGATGAAATTCCCTTCTCCGAACACTTCATCGCATAATCGACGCAGATTGGCAACTTCATTCTCATCGATCGAAATGAAGATCACCCCATCATCGGTGAGCAGGTTCCGCGCGAGCTTCAGGCGCGGGTACATCATATTCAGCCAGTTGCTGTGGTAGCGGCCCTCGGTTTCTTTGTTGCTGCCCACGGCCTTGCCCTCCTCGTTCACCTGCCGCGTCCATTCGAGATAGGTGTCCAGCCCTTCGGTGAAGTTGTCGGGGTACACGAAATCCTTGCCCGTGTTGTAGGGCGGGTCGATGTAGATGAGCTTGACCTTGTTGTGGTAGTGGCGTTGGAGGATCTTCAGCACTTCGAGGTTATCGCCCTCGATGAAGACGTTCTGCGTGCTGTCCCACTCCTTGCTATTGGCGGGGTCAGGCTTCAGCGTGGCGGTGGTGGGCGCCTGTGCGGCACGGAGCGCGCGCCGCTTGCCGGGCCAGAAAAGCCCGAAACGCTCCCCTTCCTTAGCCGCATCCGCGCCCAGGAGTTCGCGCAGCTTCTCCACGTCCAGCTTGCCATCGGCCACGGCCTCGGGCACCAGTTCGGCCAGGCGAGCGGCAAGCTCCGTGCGGAAGTCGGGCGAGCCACTGGGGACTTCTAAGATGTCGTGGTTCTCTTCGGAAGGGTGGGCCTTCATATGGTGAGCGCGGACCCTCCGCCGCTCCCCCGCGAGCCGAGGTATGCAACTACCTTAAGCACGGGCTCCTGACGGCAGCCCGCGCCCATGTGGACACACGCATGCCAGTCGGTCCGTGCTTCGAGAGATGTTGCATTTTCGGCTCGAAGGACCGCAGCGGTTTCCCGCTGTTATGTGAATACGCGACGAAAGTAGGCCACGCACGGATACCGCAATGGGGGCATTCCGCAGCCCGTTGCCTTGCGCTCGCGTGCTCACCCCAAGAGGCAAGCAACACGCAGGCCACCGCTTGCATTGTTGTTATACAGGAACATTATCGCCATCGTTTCACCACAACGATGCCAAATGGCAACTTTGAAACCACGGAAAAATGCTTACCTTTGTGGGGCGATGACCACCTTGTGCTACATAAACCCGCCCAACGATGCCAAATGACCGCATTGAGTGGAAGAACCTCACGGACCACGAGGTGCTGAAGCGGATCGGTGCGGGGCTGCGCCGGATGCGCCTAGAGCGCAACCTTACGCAGGCCACGGTGGCCGAGCGCGCCGGCGTGGACCGTACCACTGTGGTGAAGATCGAGGCCGGCAAGGGCAACAGCCTGCTGAACTTAGTGCAGGTGCTGCGCGCCATCGGCCGCATGGACGTGCTGGAGGGCTTCCACGAAGAGCCGCGCCTATCGCCCATGATGGCGCTGGAGCAGGAAACGAAGTACCTGGCCAAGCAGCGCAAGCGGGCCTCGCCGGCCAAGCCCACCGTGGTGCCGCCCAAACCCAAAAGCACATGGTGACCCGCGCACGCATCCGCCTGTGGGGGCGCACGGTGGGCGCGGTGCTCTGGAACGAACAGCGCCAGCAGGCCGACTTCCAGTACGACCCGGAGTTCGTGCGCGCGGGGCTGGAGGTGGCGCCGATCATGATGCCGCTGTCCGCGAGCAGCGACGGCCAGCGGGTCTTCAGCTTCAACGATGCGCGCGACGAGACCTTCCGTGGGCTGCCCGGGCTGCTGGCCGACAGCCTGCCCGACCGCTTCGGCGACCTGCTGCTGAACGCCTGGCTGGCCACGCAGGGCCGCCTGCCCGGCAGCGCCAACCCGGTGGAGCGCCTGTGCTATACCGGTCGCCGCGGCATGGGCGCACTGGAGTTCGAGCCGGCGCACAACGCGCTGGAGGCAGAGAGCGAGGCCCTGCAGGTGGAGGAACTGGTGAGCGTGGCGAACAACGTGCTGTACCAGCGCGCCGCCTTCGCCACCAACAGCCGCAAGAAGGCCCGCGAAGAAGCGCTGACGGACATCCTGCAGGTGGGCACCTCGGCCGGCGGGGCGCGCGCCAAGGCGATCGTGGCCTTCAACGCCGAGACCGGCGAGGTGCGCAGCGGGCAGATCGAGAAGCAGAAGGGTTTTACCTATTGCCTGATCAAGTTCGACGGGGTGACCAACGAGAAGCTGGGCGACCCCCTGGGCTACGGCCGCATCGAGTACGCCTACCAC
>JAVFAQ010000422.1:0-2516 GCA_034002325.1 Flavobacteriales bacterium
GCGCGCAGGGCGTCATCGGCCTCCTTCAGTCGTTTCGCGGCGATGCGGTCGGCGCGGCGGCGGCGCATACCGGCGACATCGGCCCGGGCGGCGCGGCGGCGGTGGCGCACCAGCATGAACAGGGCGAAGGCCAACGCCGGGGCGCCCACGCCGGCGACCCAGGGCAGCGAGCCGAAAAGGAAACGCCCCCGGGCGCGCAGGCCCAGGTCGCCGGTGCGCAGGTAGCGGATGTCGGTGTCCAACATCTGCACGTCCATCTTGCCGGGCCGCTGCGGTGTGCCGGGCGCCGCGCCTTCGCCGGGGGCCACTTCGATGGTGATGGCATCGGTCTCCGCCGTGCGGTAGGTGCCCGCCTTGGGGTCGAACCAGGTGAAGGGCACCGGCCCGATGGTGTAGGTGCCCGCGTAGCGCGGTATGGCCAGGTACTGGAACTCGCGCGCGCCGCTCATGCCGCCGCCGTTCACGGTGATCTTGTCGGTGGTCTTCGGGTCGTACACCTCCATGTCGGGCGGGAAGTCGATGGGCGGCGCCTCGATCAGCTTCAGGTTGCTGCGCCCGCTGATGCGCAGGCCCACTTCCACCGCCTCGTTGGCCTTCATCGCCCGCCGTTCGGCCCGCAAGGCCACCTGCACCTCGCCCACGGCACCGTTGAAGCCGGGCGGCGCCGGGGTGGGCAGGGCCACGGCGGTGAGCACCGCATCGTTGCTCATCACCTGCATCTCCTGGCCGCGGTTGAAGAACGAGCGGCCCACCACGCAGGTGAGCTTCATGGGCTCGATGGTGAGCTGCCCGGGCCGCTGGGGGATGAGCACCTGCTTGCGCAGCACGGCCACGCGGTACTGCAGTCCGTTGATGGTCTGCAGCCGGTCTTCCCAGGTGCGCTCGCCCATGTCCACCTCCTCGGCCCAGAATCCGTTGGTGCGCGGCATGTCGGTGCGGGTGAGCTCCACGCCGGTGTAGCGCGAGTAGAGCGTGTAGGTGGCGATGACCTGCTCGCCCACGTATGCCTTGTTGCGGCTCAGGCTCACGGTGGCGAAGAGGTTGGCGTCGCGCTGCTGCCCGCGGGCGGCCTGGCTGTCGGGCGTGCGGGCCTCGCCCTGCACCACTTCGATGGTGATGGGCTCGGTGCGGATCACGCCGCCGCCCACCTTCACCGTGGCCGGCCCGATGGTGTAGGTGCCCGGCTTGGTGGCGGTGAGCACCCATGCGGCGGTCTGCACACTGGTGCCGCGCCCGGTGAAGAGGTCCACGTTGGAGCGCGTGCTGGTGTGCGGGCCCTGCACGGTCACCAGGCCGTCGAAGTCTGGCGCGGTGATGCTGCCCCGTGCGTTGGTGAGGGTGATGGTGAGCCGCACATGCTCACCGGTGGCGATGGCGTTGCGGTCCACCGTGGCCTGGAAGGTGATCTCCTGGGCGGCGGCCGGCAGCACCAGCACGCAGCCCAGCACGATCAGCAGATGGCGTAGCGTTCCCATGGTCACCAATCCTTGTCGGCCGGCCGGCGCGGACTGCTCCGCTGCTTGGCCCGCACCTTTTCCTGCGTGTCCCTCTCCTGTTGGTCCAGGGCGTCGAGGATACGCTCGGCGTCCTTGCGCGACATGCGGTCGCCCGGCCGTTCATGCTGCTCGCCCTGGCCTGGCCGCTGCTGGTCGGTATCGCGGCCGTCGTCGCCGGGTCCGTCCTGTTCGTTGCCCTGTTGCTGTTGTTGCTGCTGGTCGTCGCCCTGGTCCTGGCCTTGGTCCGGCGGCGGCTGGGGTTGCGGCTGGGGTTCTTGTTGCTGTTGTTCCTTGATCAGTTCCTTGGCCAGAGCGAGCAGACGCGGATCGTCGGGGTGCTCGCGCAGGGCCTTGTCCAAGGTGCGCAATGCGGAGATGCGGTCCTGCTTCACGTACTCGTGCGCGGCCTTGTCGAACCACCCTTCGGCGGAAAGGGTGTCCTGCGCCAGGGCCGTCAGGGCCAGGCACCACAGCATGATCGAGGGCAACAGACGGTTCATTCGGCTTCGGCGGCCTTGGTCACGAGGTCCAATTTATCCATGTATCCCTTGCGCTGCTCCAAGGTGGGGTCTTCGCGCAGGCCCTGCTCCAGCACGCCCAGTGCTTCCTTGAAGCGGTAGGCGTCCACCAATGAATCGGCCTGTTGGATGATGCGCATGGCCCGCACGCCCAGCTCCTTCTCCTGGTCCTCGCCGTCGCGGTCGCCGTCCTGGCCCGTGCCGGCACCGGGCCGCAGGCCGATCAGATGCCGGGCCAGGGCGAGGTCGTGCCGGGCATCTTCGTGCGTGGGCATCAGGCGCAGCGCGCGCATCTCGGCGGCCGCGCCTTGGGCCAGGGAGGAATCGATCAGGGCATCGAGGCGGCGCAGCTCCCGGCGCAGGGAATCGCGCAGTACGAAGCGTTCCACGTTCAGCGCGATGTCGTCGCCCTCGATGCGGATCCCACCCAGGGCGGCCGTGTGGTGGCGGTGCAGGCTGTCGGCGGCCAGGGCTTCCATCAGACGGACGTGGCCCGCGTGGT
>JAVFAQ010000423.1:0-2503 GCA_034002325.1 Flavobacteriales bacterium
TCCTGGCGGTGACCTTCACCAACAAGGCGGCCGGCGAGATGCGCGACCGGGTGCTGGAGTACCTGGGGAAGCTCGCCGCGGGCGGGCCGCATGCCGGCGCCATGGCCGATGTGGCCCACCGGCTGAAGGCCGCCGCTTCGATCGATGACGACATGCTCGCCCGCCGCGCCCATGCCGTGCTGCGCCACATGCTCCACCACTGGGGCGACGTGGCCATCAGCACCATCGATGCCTTCACCCGACGCATGGTGCGCCCCTTCGCCCGCGACCTGATGCTCGATACCGAGCTGCGCATGACCACCGATGAGCCGTACTACCGCCGCCGCGCGGTGGAGGCCCTGGTGGCCGAGGCCGGCGGCGATCCCGATGTGACGCGCCTGCTCACCGAGGCCTGCCTGCAACTGCTGCACGAGGACCGCGGATGGGACCCTGAGCAGCCCTTGAACGACCTGGCCGGCGAACTCACCCGCGAATCGTCCATCGGGCCCCTGCGGCAGCTGGGTGCGCTGGAAGCGGGCGCCGTGCTGGAGCTGGTGCAGCGCCTGCGCGACCGCAACAACGCCTTCCGCAAGGCCATGCGCGACATCGGCCGCGAGGCGATGCGGACCCTGGACGAGGCCGGCGTGCAGGCCTCGGACATGGCCCAAGGCCCGCGCGGCATCCACGGATGGTTCCGCAAGGTGGCGGGGTTCCAGGAGGGCCTGGACCCGCCGGGGGCGTACGTCCGCAAGCCGGTCGAGACCGGGAAGTGGCACTCCGGCAGCGCCTCGGCCCAGGCGATCGCCACGCTCGATCGGCTCGCCGGCCACCTGACCGATCTGTTCCACCGGGCCGAGCAATTGCGCCAGGACGGGCTGGGTCCCTTCGTGCTGCGCCAGGCCGTGCTGCGCGACCTGGTGACGGCCTGCACGCTGCACGAACTGGCCGACCGCCTCGAGGAGGTGAAGCGCGCCGATGCGGTGGTGTTCTTCAGCGACCTCACCCGCAAGGTGGCCGACGTGGTGGCCGAGGAACCCGTGCCCTTCGTGCATGAGCGCATGGGCGCCCGCTACCGGCACTACCTGATCGACGAGTTCCAGGACACCTCGCTGCTGCAATGGAACGGCCTGTTGCCGCTGATCGAAGAGGCCCTGGGCAGCGGTGGCAGCGCGCTGCTGGTGGGCGATGCCAAGCAGGCCATATACCGGTGGCGCAACGGTGAGGTGCGCCTGTTCCAGCGGTTCCCGGCGCTCTTCGGCAATGACCCCGCCGACCCGCGCGCCGCCCACCGCGAACAGGTCCTGCGGCACCACTTCCAGCGGCCCGCGCCGCTGGCCCACAACCACCGCTCGGCACGTACCATCGTGGAGTTCAACAATGCGCTGTTCGGCCGGTTGAAGGACCTGCTCGCCCCCGAGCTCCGCAGCGTGTACGACGCGCACGAGCAGGTGCCTTGGCGGTCCGATGAGGGCCTGGTACACCTGCAACGCACGGAACGGCTGCACGGCGCCGAGGCCCGCGAGAAGCACGACGACCTGGTGCTGCAGCGGGTGGCCCACGCCCTGGCCGACGGCTTCCGGCCGGGGGAGATCGCCCTGCTGGTGCGCAGCGGCAAGGAAGGGCACAAGGTCACATCGGCCTTGGTGCGGGCCGGGCACAAGGTGGTCTCGCCCGATGGGCTCCGGCTTGCCGGAGACCCCCTGGTGGAGCTGCTGGTGGACCTGCTGCGGTACCTGCACGACGGCGACCCCGTGGCCGCCGCCCGCGTGGTGCAGTGGCAGGCCGTTGTCCGCGCGCCGGGGCAGGTGGACCCGTACGATGACGGTCGCCCGCCCGATCCCGTGGGCCGCGTGGAAGCCTTCTTGGAGCGGCACGGCCGCCCGGTGCTGCACACCACGCTCACCGACCTCATCACGTGGCTGGCCCTGGCCCACGCGACGCATCCGGCGGATGATGCCCGGCTGCTCACCCTGCTGGCCGAGGCCCATGCGTACGGCGCCCAGCATGGCCAGGACGTGGGCGGCTTCCTGGAGCACTGGGAGCGCAGCGGCGCACAACGCAGCGTGGAACCGCCCCCGAGCGACGATGCCCTGCTGGTGATGACCGTCCACAAGGCGAAGGGCCTCCAGTTCCCCGTGGTGATCGTGCCCAACGCCACCATGCGCACCAGCGCGCCGGCCGAGCGGCTGTGGGTGCGCCCCGGTGATGCGGTGCCCGAGCTGCCCGTGGCCTTGGTGCGCGCCAACAAGGGCGTGCAGGAACTGGGCCTGCCCGAGGTGCAGGAGGAAATGGACGCCCGCATGCTGGACGACCTGAACCTGCTCTATGTGGCCTGCACGCGGGCCGCGCAACGCCTCTACGCCCTGGTGCCCGAGGGTGGGGGAGCGCTGGGCGAGGCATTGCTCGCGTACATGCACGATGCCGGCCAGCCTGAGCAACTGGTCATCGGCCCGGCCTCGCCGCCCTGGCCCGGCCGGCCCGCGCAGGCGAGCACGCCCCTGGTCACCGCCGAACGGCCGGCCGC
>JAVFAQ010000424.1:0-2502 GCA_034002325.1 Flavobacteriales bacterium
CCATCGGCCACGTGCTGGACAACGGCCGCGTGGAGAACGCCCAGCGCAGCACCATCGGCCATGCCCCGGGCATCCCCAAGGAATGGGCGGCCGTGTTCTTCTTCTTCTTCTCGTTCGAGTAGGCGGCGCATCGGGCGTGCGGCCACCGTCCTACCTTCGCGCATCCCATGCAGTTCTCCGCCGGGCAGATCGCCGACTTCCTCCAAGGCACCGTGGACGGCAATGCCCAGGTGCTGGTGCATGACATCGCCAAGATCGAGGAGGGCCGCACCGGCACGCTCACCTTCCTGGCCAACCCGGCCTACACCGAGCACCTCTACACCACGGCCGCCAGCGTGGCCATCGTGGGCCACGACTTCAAGCCCGCGCGCCCGATCGCCAAGAGCCTCACCCTGGTGCGCGTGGCCGACCCCCGGGCCGCCTTCGCCCGGCTGCTGGAGATGTACGATGCGCACCGCAGCGAGAAGTTCGGCTACGAGCAGCCGCACTACATCAGCCCCAAGGCCCGCATCGGCGAGGGGGTGTACATCGGCGCCTTCTGCTACGTGGCCGACGGCGCGACGATCGGCGACGGCGCCCGGGTCTTCCCCAACTGCTTCATCGGCGAGGATGCGCACATCGGCGCGGGCACGCGGCTGCACCCGGGGGTGAAGGTGCATGCGCGGTGCCGGGTGGGCGACCGCTGCATCGTACACAGCGGCGCGGTGATCGGGGCCGACGGTTTCGGCTTCACCACCGATGCCCACGGCGCCCAGGTGAAGATGGCCCAGATCGGCAACGTGGTGATCGAGGACGACGTGGAGATCGGCGCCAACTGCACCATCGACCGCGCCACCCTGGGCAGCACCTTCATCCGCCAGGGCGCGAAGCTGGACAATCTGATCCAGGTGGGCCACAACGCCGAGATCGGCCCGCATACCGTGGTGGTGGCCCAGGCGGGCATCGCCGGAAGCTCCAAAGTGGGGGCCTATTGCCAGATCGGTGGGCAGGTGGGCGTCGCCGGCCACCTCAGCCTGGGCGACCGCGTGCGGATCGCCGCGCAGAGCGGCATCGCCAACGACCTGCCCGCGGACGCCGTGGTGCAGGGCTCCCCGGCGTTCCCCAAGATGCGCTTCGACCGCAGCTACGTGACCTTCCGCAAGCTGCCCGACCTGCACCGCCGGCTCCACGAGCTGGAGCAGGAGATCGCCGCCCTCAAGGCCCGCACCTCCTGAGCCGCGCCGGCCCGTGCGCCATGGCCCGCCGAGCGGTGCGGCGCCCTACCTTCGCCACCCACGGCGGAAAGCGCCCGTGGAGACCGATCGCATGAGCGACCAACAGCATACCCTCAAGGCGGAGGCCGTGCTGCGCGGCGTGGGCCTGCACACAGGCGTGCCCGCTGAACTCACCCTCTGCCCGGCCCCCGTGGGCCATGGATACAAGTTCCAACGCACCGACCTCGACGGGCGGCCCGTGATCGATGCCGACGCCGACCTGGTGGTGAGCACCGAGCGCGGCACCAAGCTGGGCCGGGACAACGTCTTCGTGCATACCACCGAGCACGTGCTCAGCGCCCTGTACGCCCTGGGCGTGGACAACTGCCTGATCCAGCTCAACGGGCCCGAAGTGCCCATCATGGACGGCAGCGCGCTGCCCTTCGTGCAGGCCATCGAGGCCGTGGGCCTGGAGCCGCAGGGCGCCCCGCGCAACTGGTTCGTGCTGCAGGAACCCATCTGGTTCGAGACCCAGGAGCGCGGCACCGAGATGCTCGCCGTGCCCACGCCCGGCGGTGAGTTCCGCGTGACCGTGATGGTGGACTACCACAGCGCCGTGCTCGGCACCCAGCACGCCAGCATGTACCACACCGGCGAGTTCAAGGCCGAGATCGCGCCGTGCCGCACGTTCGTCTTCCTGCGCGAACTCGAGGAACTGGCCAAGGCCGGCCTGATCAAGGGCGGCGACCTGAACAACGCCGTGGTGCTCGAGGACCGCGAGGGCACCACCCAGGAGGACCTGCGCGCCATCGCCGAGGCCCTGGGCCGCCCGTACGAGCAGGTGGAGATCCGCCGCAACGGCGTGGTGAGCACCACCGACCTGAAGTTCCTCAACGAGCCCGCCCGCCACAAGCTGCTGGACATCGTGGGCGACCTGGCCCTGGTGGGCCGCCCCATCAAGGGCCACATCCTGGCCGCCCGCCCCGGCCACTTCGGCAACACCAGCTTCGCACGCCGCATCAAGGAGCGCATCCGCGAGGAGGAGCGCAACCCCGTGCTGCGCATCGACCTCAACGCCGAGCCCCTCTACGACATCCAGGCCATCGAGCGCATGCTCCCGCACCGCTATCCCTTCCTGCTGGTGGACAAGGTGCTGCGCATGGACGAGAACAGCATCATCGGCGTGAAGAACGTGACGATGAACGAGCCGCAGTTCACCGGCCACTTCCCCGGCAACCCCGTGATGCCCGGCGTGCTGCAGGTGGAGGCCATGGCCCAGGTGGGCGGCATCTTCGCCCTGAGCAAAGTG